>JBKKDW010000214.1:0-9047 GCA_046708025.1 Candidatus Limnocylindrales bacterium | reverse complement strand
GCAGGAGACCTGCTGCGCAGCGTCTTCCCGATCGACGGCGTCCGAGCACAGGAGCTGTTGCGGGCGGGTGTCGATCCGGGCGGAAGCGCGATGATCGTCCTGCCGCTTCGCGATGCGCGGCGACCGTAGGCGGCGGCACGCGGCGGCACGCGGCTTCACGTCGCGGCACGCGGCGGCACGCGGCTTCACGTCGCGGCACGCGGCTTTGCAGCTGGTGCAACAACGGCCCGTTGGTGGGTCGAGCCGGACAGCTTTCATCTCTCTTCGTTGCGCCCACGGCAAGAATTGATCGAAACGCGGGCGACGAGAGGCCTGGATTTGCTCTGTCGGCAACAAAGGGGAGACAACGGGCGTGATCGCCAACCCCCAGGCGGGTTTGTTTGCACCCCCCACAACGACCGATGCAACTCTTGCTCAGGCCGCAAAGATCTGCCGCAAGAAGCCAGGGTAGGTGCGTCGGCTGAGCCCGGCCCGCCCGGAGCCCGGCCCGGCCCGCCCGATGCCCCGCCCGGCCCCGGCCCCCCAGCGACTACTCGAGGTAGTCCTTGAGCTTGCGGCTGCGGGACGGGTGGCGCAGCTTGCGCAGGGCCTTGGCCTCGATCTGGCGGATCCGCTCGCGGGTGACGTTGAACTCCTTGCCGACCTCCTCGAGCGTCCGGGCCCGGCCGTCCTCCAGCCCGAACCGGAGCTGCAGGACCCGCCGCTCGCGACCGGTCAGCGAGTCCAGGACCGCCTCGACCTGCTCCTTGAGCAGTTGGTGCGAAGCCGCCTCGGCCGGGGCCAGCGCCCCGCGATCCTCGATGAAGTCGCCCAGGTGCGAATCCTCCTCCTCACCGATCGGGGTCTCCAGCGAAACCGGTTCCTGCGAGACCTTGATGATCTCGCGGACCTTCTCCGGGGTGACCTGGACTTCCTGGCCACGGGACATCGCCTCGGCGATCTCCTCGACCGTCGGTTCGCGGCCCAGCTCCTGGAGGAGGCCACGCGATACCCGGATCAGGCGGTTGATCGTCTCGACCATGTGGACCGGGATGCGGATCGTCCGAGCTTGGTCCGCGATGGCCCGGGTGATCGCCTGGCGGATCCACCAGGTGGCGTAGGTGGAGAACTTGAAGCCTTTCTCGTAGTCGAACTTCTCGACCGCCCGGATCAGCCCGATGTTGCCCTCCTGGATCAGGTCCAGGAACGACATGCCCCGACCGATGTACTTCTTGGCGATCGACACGACCAGGCGCAGGTTGGCCGAGGTCAGCTGCTCGCGCGCGTCCCGCCCGATGACCACGATCGTCCCCGACCTGTGCCGCAGCTTGGTCGACAGCGGCACCTCCGGGTCGAAGCCCATCTGCTTGAGCAGCTCCGCGTCGTTGCCGGCGCCGATCCAGCGTTCCAGTGCGGGATAGGCGACTTCATCGCGGGTCCAGTCCCAGATCGCCCGCAGGCCCACGTTGTCGCGCGAGTCGAGATCCCCGTTGTGGACCGCCAGGTAGGCCCAGTCCATCAGCGGCAGGAAGCTCTCCGCGCTGACATGTTCGTTGTAGGCGTGGACGAGCTTCTTGGCCTCCCTCAGGCGATCCTTGGTACCCGCCGACTGCGCGTCGCGACCGGCCTTGATCAGGTGGAAGTCGGGCGACACCACGAGCAAGTCGGCCGCCCCGGGATCGCCGATCGCAGTGCGCACCAGCTCGTGCGCCTCGTCCCCGAACGGCAGACGGTGCTGGGGCTTGGTCGTACGCGTCTTGCGCTCGGTGTCGTGGAGGGTCCATTCGTGGAGCGAGAATATGCCCTTCCCGGGCGCCTCGACGAGCTGCTCGCCGAGCTCGATCGCCTTGGCCAGGACGACCTCCTCCTCGGCGGTCAGCAGGGCGACCTTGCCGATCTCCTTGAGGTACATCCGGACCGGGTCGTCGATCCCGATCATGTCGGCCGAGATGGCCTCGAGCTCTTCCGCGGTCGGTTCCTCGACCACCTTGGGATCGAGCCTGGCCGGCGCGTCGGCCGGCAGCTTGGCGACTGCCTCGGCGCCGTCGTCCACAACCAAGATGATCCCGACGTCCGCGCCGTCGCCACCCTCGGGTCCGAGATCGAGGTCGTCGTCCTCTTCCTCCTCGTCGTCATCCGCCTCGGCGACCGCGGTCGTGCGCGACGGGCGCATGCCGGCCAGCTTGGCCTCCTCGAGATCGGCCTTGGCTCGGCGTGGTCGGGCCAGGACGGCCTCCACCAGTTGCTTGTCGCGGGGATCGGCGGACATGGGTTACCTCCGGTGGCTGGCGAGCAGCCGGGTCTGGTCTCGGCGCCGGTCCAGCGACAGGCGCGCTTCGTTGATCTGACGTCCTTCGAGCATGAGTCGCCCGATCGCCTCGCGATCGGAGGCGCGCTCGGCCTCGCCCTGCGCGGCTTCGTTGTAGTCGCTGCGCGCACGCAGCCGGTCGTCCTCGAGCTCGATCAGCAGCCGGGCCACCTCGTAGTCGAGCCGTGCCTCGTGCAGCCCGCGCGGATCGGGGCCCGGTCTGGCCACCAACGCCCTTGCGAGGGCGGCGGTTTCGTCGTCGAGCGAGAGGAGGAGCTCCTCCCACAGGAACGGTGGATGGAGGCCCGCATCGCTGGGCGCGCGCTGCCGGACAATCGCGCGGAACAGTTCACGGGCGACCGTGCTGGGCAGCTGGTCCGGCCCGAGTTCCGCGACGACCCGGAGCTGCTGATCGGGAACCAGCAGCAGGAGCCGGAGCAGCTCGGACTCGACCGGCGTAATCGCTCGCAGGATGTCGTGGATCGGGAGTGCATCGGGTGAGGCAAGGACCGCGTCGGCAGTGATCCGCGACTCGCCGTGGGCCCCGGCGCCGCCGGCCGCCCCGCCCGGCGATCGCCCCTGGGAAATCGGGTTCCGCGAGGGCCGTTCGAGCACCTGGCGGAGCACCCGGTCCTCGACCCCGGAGACGCGTCGAACCTCACCGAGGGCCTCATCGCGGCGCAACGGATCGGCGATATCACGCAGGGCGGGCATCACCGCCTCGACGAAGCCGATCCGGCCCGAGCTCGTCTTGAGATCGAACCGGCCGGCGTGGTGTTCGATCAGGTACTCGACGAGCGGCTTCGCCCTGGCCACCGCGGCCTCCCAGGCGGCCGGCGATTCGCGTACCACGTCGTCGGGGTCCTTGCCGTTGGGCAGCCGGGCCACCCGGACATCCTCCAGCTTGACCCCCGAGGTGTCCGCCTGGAGCTGGCCGATCAGGCCGGCCAGGGCGGTCACCCCGAGCGTCCCGGCCTTCTCCCCCGCGGCGTCGACGTCGTAGGCCAGGGCGATCCGGCCGGCGTAGCGGGTCAGCAACGCGACCTGGCCCGGCGTGAGGGCCGTCCCAAGACTGGCCACGACGTTGTCGAAACCGGCCTGGTGCGCCATCAAGGCGTCCGTGTAGCCCTCGACGATGACGGCCTGACCGGACTTGCGGATCGAGCCCTTGGCTTTGTCGATCAGGTAAAGCGTCCGGCTCTTGTCGAACAGCGCGGTCGCGGGGGAGTTCAGGTACTTGGGACCGTCGCCCTCCAGGAGCCTCCCGCCCAGCCCCACGGCATGGCCGTTCTGGTCACGGATCGGGAACAGGACCCGCGATCGGAACCGGTCGTAGACGCCGCCCCGACCGCCCTGCCGCGGCGAGGCGAGACCAACCTCGACCAGCTCGTTGGCGTGGACGTCGCGCTTGGTGGCGAGGGCCCGCGTCATCTGATCCCAGCCGCCGGGTGCCCAGCCGAGCTGGTGGGTCGCGATCGTCTCGTCCGTGAAGCCGCGCCCATGGACATAGTCGAGCGCCGCCTTGCCCCCGTTCGACTGGGTCATCACGGCGTGATAGAAGTCGATCGCATGATCGAGCACCTGGCGCATGCGCGCCTTGTGCGCGTCCTCGCGCTTTGTGCGCTCGTCGATCTCGACCCCGGCGCGAGTCGCCAGCGTTCGCAGTGCCTCCGGGAATGTGACGCCGTCACGCTGCATCACGAAGCTGAAGATGTCGCCGCCCAGGCCACATCCAAAGCAGTGCCAGTTCTCGCGCTGGGGCGTGACCACGAATGATGGTGTCTTCTCGCCGTGGAACGGACACAGGCCCTTGTAGGTAGCGCCCGCCTTCTTCAGACTGACCGACTCGCCGACCACGTCGACGACCGCCAGCTTGCTCTTCACTTCGGCAGCAGCACCGACCGTCAAACAGCCCCTCCTGGACCCAAACGTGCCTGTGGGCCTGTCAAGTATTTGACAAGCCCAAGTGCGCTCATTGTGCGCTTCCGGCGGCCAATTTGTCAAGGTGTTGTCAATACTCACCTGGAGTATCAGGAGGACAAAAACGGGCGCCGCTCCGTACGGCATCGCCGTCCGCCCGCTGGTCCCCGACGAGGCTGGCTGCCCGACCGCCATCGGGTATGACCATCCGCCCTCTTCCATTAACATCCGCCCTCTAGAGTGCGCGCGGACGCGGGGTGCCAAGCTCCGGGCCTTGCCTGCTCGTCATCCGGGGGACCGTCGCGTATGTCTTCCAGCCAGGCTGGCCGTCACGATTCGATGAGCGGCGAGCCGGCGACAGTTCGCGTCGCGATGTGGAGCGCCCGTCATCGCTGGCTGGTGGTCGGCGTGTGGTTCGCTGCCACGATCGGGCTGTTCATCGGAAGCCTGGCCATCGGCGGCATTGACGCGGGCGACCCAAACGGCGACCCGAACGACCAGCAACTCGAGGCGAGCGAGGCCTACGACGTCTTCAACGCCGGTGGCACGAACGATCCGTACGAGCCGTTGATCGTGGTCATCGACGGCGGCTCCGCTGCGACGTCGGATCCCTCCTTCCAGGCGGCCGTCGCCGACCTGGTGGTCGGGCTGAGCGGCTCGGGGGCCGACATCGATGGCAGCTCGACTGCGACGTTCGATGAGATCGTCAGTCCGTTCGAGGCGCCGCCGGCGGCCGGCCTGATCTCGGCCGATGGGACCACCGTCCGGATCGTGACCCGCGTTCCGGGCGACGAAGAACGGGTCCAGGCTCTACTCGAACCGGTACTTCCGATCGTCAACGCCGTGCGGGCCGCCCACCCCGAGCTGACCATCCGCGTCGTCAGCAGCACCTTCATCAACGAGGACATCACCGAGCTGATCTCGGCCGGGCTGGACGACTCGCTGAAGCTCACCCTGCCACTGACCTTCATCATCCTGCTCTTCGCGTTCGGGGCGATCGTGGCCTCCCTGGTGCCGCTCATCCTCGCCGTCACCTCGCTGGTCGCCGCGTTCGGGACCCTGGGCATCTACAGCCAGGTCTTCGGACCGGTCAGCGCGAACGCGACCCAGCTGATCGTGCTGATCGGGCTGGCCGTCGCGGTCGACTACTCGCTGTTCATGATTACGCGCTTCCGGGTCGAGCGGCGCAACGGCCGAGACCGGGCGAAGGCGATCGAGGTTTCGAGCAGCACCGCCGGCCGGGCCGTCTTCTTCTCCGGCCTCGCGGTCATGATCTCGCTGGCCGGCCTGGTCACGCTCGGCGTCTCGCTGTTCACCTCGATGGCAATCGGGACCATTTCGGTGGTCCTCGTGTCGGTCATTGGGAGCCTGACCTTCCTGCCGGCGACTCTCTCCATCCTGGGCGATCGGGTGAGCCTGGGACGGCCGTCCACCTGGCTGCCGCGCCTCGTCGCGGCGCTGCCACTGGGGCCGATCAGTCGCTGGGGCCGATCGTCCATCGCCTGGCTGGATCGGCGCTCGGAGCGCCAGGAAGGCAGTGGTTTCTGGGGCGGGATGGTGAGCGCGGTCATGGCCCGGCCGATCCAGCTGACCGTGATCTCGGCGGCCGTGCTGCTCGCGCTCGCCTCGCCGGTCCTCCACCTGCGCACCGGGATCACCGACATCACGGCCTTCCCGGATTCGATCGATGGCGTGGCCGGGATCAAGCTGCTCAACGAGAAGTGGCCGCAGGGCACGGATCTCCAGCTCCAGGTCGTGGTGACCGACGCGGACAGGCCCGAAACGCAGGCGGCGATCGAACGCCTCAAGGTCGAAGGACTGAAGCTGGACGGGCTGCATGAGCCGGTCGAGGTGACGCCATCCCGCGACGGCAAGGCGGCCCTCGTCTCGTTCACGATGGCCGGCGGCAGCAACGACGAGGTCAACCGCAACCTGGTCCGCCAGGCCCGGGGCGACCTCAAACCCTTGGTCTTCGGCGGGCTGCCGGGGGTCAGAACGTACGTCACCGGCGAAGCCGCCTTCTCGGTCGATGTAACCAAGGTCTACGCCGACGGCGTGCCGACCATCTTCCTGTTCGTGCTGGGCCTGTCCTTCCTGCTGATGCTCGTGGCCTTCCATTCGATCGTGATCCCGATCAAGGCCATCCTGTTGAACCTGCTGTCGACCGCGGCGGCCTACGGCGTCCTGGTCCTGGTCTTCCAGGACGGCTGGCTGGCGGAGCCACTCGGGATCACGCCAAGCGGGGTGATCGAGAGCTGGGTCCCGCTGTTCATCTTCACCATCCTGTTCGGGCTCTCGATGGACTACCACCTGTTCATCCTCACCCGGATCAAGGAAGCTCGCGACCGCGGCCTCGACTCGCATGCGGCGGTGGCCAAGGGGATCAGCGTCACGTCGGGCACGATCACCAGCGCGGCCTCGATCATGATCGTCGTCTTCGCCGTCTTCGTGACTCTGAAGTTCGTGTTCATCCAGCAGCTTGGCCTGGGCCTCGCGGTCGCGGTGTTCATCGACGCCACGATCATCCGGAGCGTGCTGTTACCGGCCTCCATGACCCTGCTCGGCGACTGGAACTGGTGGATGCCGCGCTTCCTCGACTGGATCCCGCGAGTCACCATCGAGGGCGACCCGCACGAGCCAGGCGACGCGACTGAGGCGCCCGCGCCCGCGTAAGACTGGTCGTTACGCCTCGCGGGCGATCGGCTCCAGGTCGATCGTGCGCACCTGGCGAGTCCGGCCCGCCTCGGTCCGGACGAGCGCGGCCGGGATGACCCCTGAGGCCATCTTCTCGATCACCGCCGCCTCGCCGGCGTAGAGCCCGCCGCCGGTGATCCTGACCCGATCCCCGACCGACAACCCGGCCCTGCCGTTCCCGGCACTCAGATCAATGGTGGCCACGGTGGGCCGGACGTACGGCTCCGGGCCGGCGCCGGCCCGCTGGGTCGGCTTGGTGTCCGTTCTGGCCGGGGGATAGACGGTCTTGCGCTTGCGTGTCGCCACAGTGGCAGCAGTCCTCCTTGGCGCCGCGACTTCATTTCGCACGGCTCGCTGGCGATGCTACATCGGAGGGTCAATGAGGGTTGTCATCGGCCGCTTTCCGACGAACTCGATCCGGTCGTCTGGGTCCGCGACCCACGACGGCACGAACCCGACGTCGGCGAGGAGATCGAGCCAGGTCTGGCGCGGGAAGAGCCCCTCGATGTGGCGATCCCGGCGAACCTCGACCGAGCCGTCGGGCTCGCGCAGCAGCACGGCGTAATCAACCTGGTAGGTCGTGTCGGAGGGATCCGGATCGGTCACCCATTCGAGGTAGCGGAGTGCCCGGCCGGGCCGGCCGCCGGCGACCTCGGGCGAGTCCTCGCCGCCATGGTCGGTGCCGGGTTGGAACGTTTCGCACACGTAGTCGGGCGCGAGGACGGCGGCGCCCCCGGGTCGAAGATGCTCGAAGGCGGTCGCCATGGCCGACCGCAGGTCGGACTCGGTCGTCAGGTAGCAGATCGCGTCATGGATCAGGACCGCGTCGAACGTCCGTCCCAGGGCCAGCGTTCGCATGTCGCTGACGAGATGCTCGCTCTCAGGGTTGATCGTCCGGCTGAGATCGAGCATCTCGGGCGACAGATCTGTCAGCGTCAGATGCAGATCGTGCTTCAGGTGGGATGCCATGTTGCCGCCACCCGAGCCGAGCTCGAGCAGCGTCTTCAGCGATCCATCGACGTGCTCGCGCAACAGCTCGAGCACGAATGCCGCTTCCCCGTTGTACTCCTCGGGCGGGGTGAGCAGGTGGAACCACGGCGCGAGATCGCCGTACAGTCCTGGCGCGCTCAGACTGCGACCGGCTCCATGCGCTCGACCATGCCGGCGCGCCAGGCCGGCGCTTCGAACGGGTTGGCGAAGTACTCGGTGATCTTCTTCAGCTTGCCATCGCTTAGTTCCGCGATGCCGACGTAGCTGACCGGCGTCCCGTCGCCGTAGTCGATGGTGCCCTCGATCACGTAGAGGTCGCCCTCGCCGGAGATCCGACGAAGGGACATCTTTGGGGACGACCCCGTTGCCCCTTCGTAGCTCTCATTGATCTTGATGAACGCGTCGCGCCCAACGATCCGCTCGCCGGATTGTGGCCACTCCTCGACGAAGTCGTCCGACGCCAGTTCGGTCACTGCTGTGGACAGCTGCATCAAGTCGCCCGACTCCATTGCCGCACGGTATCGCTCGATCAAGGCCGCGTTGCTGTCGCCCATCTCGCCCTCCTGTTGATGTGGACCCTAGGTGTACTCCCACCACCGGTCAGGTGCAAGACCTCGCTCGTTAACGTCCGCGGGTTGCTACGCGCCTGGCGCGCGATAGTCGACCCGACGGCGCACGATCTCGTCGACGTCGGCCGCGGTCATAAGCTCGGAGGTCGTGATCCGGGCGGCCCCGCTGGCACCCACGGTCAGGCTGGCTGCAGCGGCGGCCGCGCTGTCGGGCAGGTCTGCGATGAGCAGGAAATCGTCGGCGCCCATCACCCAGTACATGGTCTCCACCGTGCCGCCGACGCTCCCGACGAGGGCCTCGATCGCCTTGGTTCGCGCGGACCCGCCCTCCTTGAGGACGCCCGCCGCGCCCGCGGCCGAATACGACGCCCGAAACAGGTACTTGGGCATCTGGCCCTCCTCTCGCGCCGACGGGACATCTCGTCTGGACGCCCGGTACTGCCAGTGTCCACCGAGGATAAGAGGTCGCGCAACCCCCGGCAAGCGGGTGTACTCGTCCAGTACGTCCGCTACACATTGACCCCGACAGTGGCCAAGAACTCGGCTGGGGTCAGGTATCCGAGCGACTGGTGCGGGCGAATGGTGTT
>JBKKDW010000213.1:0-10341 GCA_046708025.1 Candidatus Limnocylindrales bacterium | reverse complement strand
GGGGCAGCTGGTATTCGAGCTGGGCGAGCTCCACCTGCAGGCGGCCCTCATGGGTCTGGGCGTGGAGGGCGAAGATGTCGAGGATCAGCCGGCTCCGGTCGATGACCTTGACCTTGAGCAGCTCCTCAAGGGCGCGCTGCTGGGCGGGCGAAAGCTCATCGTCGGCGACGAGCAGGTCGAAGCCCGTTTCACGTTTGGCGCCGGTGAGCTCCTCGGCCTTGCCCTTGCCGACATACCAGTTTGGATCCACGTGCCGACGGTTCTGCCATTCGGCGCCGACGACTTCGGCGCCGGCGGTCACTGCTAGGTTGGCGAGCTCGGCCAGCGAGTCCTCGGCCGACCAGCCGGCATCGTCGCCGGTATCGACCGCAACCAGGAAGGCCTTCTCCGGGACGCGTTCCAGATCGATCAGCTGGTGTGCAGGCATGGCGAGGTAGTGTAGTCGTTCGGGGCCGGCCGGCCCCTCGATCGGAGCTGCTGCGGAGGCGTCAGGCGGGTCGCGCAGCGGTTTCCGGTCGATCGAGGCGGATTGCCTGGACACCCAGCGCGAACCAGCCCAGCAGGAAGCAAATCACGGCCACGAGCATGACGGGCTGGACGGTCGTGTTGAACAGCAAATTCGCGAACGGCAGGACCGAGCCGACGGCGAGCAACGCCGCTGCTCCGCGTGAGAGGGCCGCGGTCCGGTAGGTCATGATCGCGAACAACGCCGATCCCGCAAGAGCGGTCATGAACCCAAGCATCCACACGGCCCAATAGTCGTCACCGACAAGCGCCAGGCCGACGAACCCGACGATGGCCACGATCGTCCCGACCGCAGGCAGGGCGAATGCCGCCCAGGCGAGACGCGGGTGCGTTCGCGCCTGGAATGCGCTGAGGCCGGCGACGGCCACGAGCAGGAACGCCAAGCCGGTGAACAACAAGACCGCCGGGACGGTGTCATCGATATCCACGAGGCCAGAACCGAAGAAACCCGCGACCGCCAGGAGTGCGCTGCCGAGGATCGCGGCGAGGCCGCCGATGCGAAGCGACATGGAGAGTCTCCTTCCGTGTGCGATGTCGGTTCCGACTCTGCGCAGCCGGAGCTGGGCGTCGAAGGCGCCGAGGAGGATGTCCGCCACGTCGAAGGGTCCGAGCAGGCGTTCGTCGAGGATCGCCTCGAACTCCTCGCCGTAGCGGGTCCGCCAGCGGGCGGGATAACAGCGGATCAAGAATGACCTCATGGCGATGTCTCGCCAAGCTGACGCAAGCCGACCCGGGCGAACTCGGACAGGCCGCGGAGCTGCTCGGCGAGCATCGATGCCCCGACCGCGGTGAGGCGATATGGCCGCCGCCGGTCGACCGGCGCGAGTGGTTCGACGAGGCCCTGTTCCTCGAGGCGGACGAGCGCGGCGTACAGGGTACCGGCGCCCATCGGTCGGCCCGTGCCGCGCTCGATGTCCTGCATCATCGCGTAGCCATGCTTCGGTCCGTCGCTCAGGCTGGTCAGGATCAGCAGCGATGGTTCGGCGAACCGTCCGAACTCGGGGGTCTTCCGCTCCATTGGGGCTCCTGTACTTACGACCATCGATATATCGATGGTCGATGTATACGCCTGCGTCGGAACGTTGTCAATAGCCGGTCTGCAACATCGCCTCCACGATCCGGCGTGCGTCGTGATCGTGGTCCTGCGTCACGTCCAGCCAGCTGATCCCAGGCTCGGAGCGAAACCAGGTCCGCTGGCGGCGGGCGAAGGCGATGTTGCGCTGGGCATCCAGCTCGATCGCATGGTCACGGCTGACCTTCCCGTCAAGCACGTCCCATGCTTCGCGGTAGCCGATCGCCGAGAAGGCCGGGAGCCCTGGATGGAAGCGCTCGCGCAGGGAGCGCGCCTCCTCGATCAAGCCGGCATCGAACTGGCTCCGCGCCCGGGCCGCGATCCGAGCTGCGTGTTGCCCGGGCTCCAGGGTCAGGCCAAGCCAGGCGATCGGCCCAGGGTAACCTCGAGGTTCCGGCGGGAGCCGATCGCCGTCGAGCTCGGCCATTTCCAGGGCCCGTACGACTCGGCGAGGATTTTGCAGCTCGACCCGGGCGGCCAGCGTCGGGGCGTTGGCCTGGAGGCGCTCGACCAACGGAGCCAGCCCACCTTCGATCAGCTCCGCCTCGAGCCGCGCCCGCACCACCGCGTCGCTTGGGAGCGCCGCTGTATCCAGCCCGCGACCAACGGCTCGCAGGTAGAGCCCGGTGCCGCCGGCCAGGACGGCCACGCCGCCCGCGCCCGCAATGTCGGCCAGCACCCCGCGGACGTGCCGGGCGAAGTCGGCGACGCTGAACGGCTCATCCGGGTTCACCAGGTCCAGGCCGTGATGCGGGATTCGGGCCCGATCAGCCGGAGTGGCCTTGGCCGTGCCAATGTCGAGGCCGCGGAAGACCTGGCGCGAGTCCGCGGAGATGATCGCGACCGGACGACCGTCGCGTTCGATCGACTCGGCGAGGCGGATCGCGAGTTCAGTCTTGCCGGTTGCCGTTGCGCCGGCCACGACGATCAGCGGCGGCGCGCCTGCTATGGCGCCGGCCCCTGCGCCGATCACGAGCAGGTCACGTGCCGGCGAGCGCGCCTCGCAAGGCGTACGGGCCCGCGTGCTCGATTCGGACGGTCACGGTTCGTCCGACCAGGGTCGGGTCTCCGACCAGGTGGACGAGCTTGTTCGTCCTCGCCCGACCGGACAGGTGGCTGGCCTCGACGCCACGGCTGGTCAAGCCAGGTTCGGCAGCCTCGTGGCCGTGCCCGCGTGGCGCGTGGACGGCGTCGACCAGGACCTCCACCTCGCGACCCAGCCACGCCTGGTTGCGCGCCTCGCCGATCCGTTCCTGGACGGCGAGCAGGGTGTTGAGCCGGCGGCGCTTGTCCGTCGCGCTGACGTCGTCGGCCAGGCGCTTGGCCGGCGTCCCCGGACGTGGCGAGTAGGCAGCCGCGAACACCTGGTCGTAGCGGACGGTCTCGAGCAGCGCGAGGGTCGCCTCGAACTGGGCCTCGGTCTCCCCGCAGAAGCCGACGATGATGTCGGTCGAGATCGCGATCCCGGGCACCGCCTCGCGGATCCGGGCCAGGCGCTCGAGATAGTGCTCGATCGTGTACTGGCGGCCCATCCGGCGCAGGACCGGATCCGACCCGGACTGGACCGGCAGGTGGAGGTGCTCGCAGACCGAATCGCACTCGGCCAGGGCAGCGATGAGGCGATCGGACAGGTCCCAGGGATGCGAGGTCACGAAACGGAGCCGTCCGATCGCTGGTCGGCCGTCGCTCGTCTGCAGCCGATCGATCGCGCGGATCAGCTCGGCCAGGTCCGGGCGACCGGCCAGGTCCAGCTGATGGCCCGCCCAGCGTGCTCCGTCCACATGAGCGAAGCGCGGATCGGGCGCCAGGTCGTGGCCGTACGAATTGACGTTCTGGCCGAGCAGCGTGACCTCGCCATAGCCGGCGGCGGCGAGGGCGCGCGCCTCGTCGAGGATGTCGTCGAATGGACGGCTCCGTTCCGGGCCGCGGCTGAACGGCACGATGCAGTAGGTGCAGGTCTTGTCGCAGCCGTAGATGATCGGCAGCCAGGCCGAGATCGTCGAGCCACGCGCGACCGTGCCCGCTCCGACCGCCTGGGCGCGCGTTCCGGCCAGGTGGTCCGCGGCGCCGACCATGGCTCGGCCGACGGTTGCCGTCGACCCGACCGCGCCGATCGGTGCCTGGGCGGACGCCAGCCCGAGTCGGTCGACCAGTTCGGGCTCCTCGTCGGGGCGCAGGAAGAGATCGACCGCCGGATATCGCCGAAGCAGGCCGGCGCGGTCCGGTTCGCGCACGGAGCAGCCGGTCAGAACGACTCGAAGGCCGGGGTTCGCGCCCTTGAGCCGGGCCAGCTGCCCCTGTCGCCCGATCACCTTCTGCTCGGCGCCCTCCCGGATCGCGCAGGTGTTGATGACCACCAGGTCCGCGGTCTCGAGGTTCGGCGCCTCCTCGCAACCGGCCGCGAGCAGCCGGCCCGCCATCTCCTCCGAGTCGCTCCGGTTCATCTGGCAGCCAAGCGTCCAGAGGTGGAACCGCGGCAGCGTGCGAGTCTCGGGCAGGTACTCGTACAGGCGACCGTCATCTCGTGCCTTGGGCACGCGCGGCGCGAGGCGATCGCTCGACCCGATCAGGTCGAGGACGGGGAGCATCCGGTTGGCGGAGGCGATGTCAGTCACGGCGCGGACCATGGTACGCGGGCTGTCTCGTTTGCCGGTTACGCTGTGCGCATGGAACTACTGACAAATCCGGAGACGTGGGTCGCCCTCGCGACGTTGACTGTGCTGGAGATCGTCCTTGGCATCGACAACGTCATCTTCATCTCCATCCTGGTCCAGCGCCTGCCGGCCGATCAGCGAGATCGCGCGCGCCTGATCGGTCTGGGCCTCGCGATGGGGATGCGCATCGCTCTGCTGCTGACGATCTCCTGGATCATCGGGTTGACCCAGCCGCTGTTCGAGCTCTTCGATCGGCCGTTCTCGGTTCGAGACCTGATCTTGATCGGGGGCGGGCTGTTCCTCCTTTGGAAGGCGACAACCGAGATCCACGAGTCACTCGAGGGCGAGGCCGCGCACCCAGGATCGACCACGGGAAGTGGCGCCACCTTTGGCCAGGTGCTGGTCCAGGTCGTGCTGCTCGACATCGTGTTCTCGCTCGACTCGGTCCTGACCGCGGTCGGGATGGTCGACGAGGTCCCGATCATGATCGCGGCGGTGATCATCGCGGTCGGCGTGATGCTGTTCGCGTCGAAGCCGCTCTCGACGTTCGTCCACGCCCATCCAACGGTCAAGATGCTCGCGCTGTCCTTCCTGCTGCTGATCGGTGTCACGCTGATCGCCGACGGCCTCGGGTTCCACATCCCAAAGGAGTACATCTACGTGGCGATGGGCTTCTCGGTCTTCGTCGAGGCGCTCAACCTTCGAGCACGACGTCGACGCGAGGCACCGATCGAGCTCCGTCCGACCTTTGTCAAGGAGGAGGCGGAACCGACGTCAGCCGGCACCTGACGGCGGCAGGTCGAGGCGTGCGATCAAGGCCTCCCCAACGAGGGGCGGAACCCACAAGGCGGCGTGGGCATCGGCGTAGGTCCCGGTGTCGCCGTGGTAGTCCGATCCGCCCGTCGGCAACAGCCCCAGCTCTGCCGCCACTGCGCCGACGGCCACGACGGTCGCAACATCGAACAAACGGTAGTAGACCTCCAGCCCGCCGAGGCCTGCTCCCACGAGCTCGCGGACGACGCTAATTCGTGCCGGCGCCTCGCTGAAGTGCGCGAGTGACGACAGACCCCCGGCGGCCCGGATCGTCGCGATCGCGTCCACCGGGCCAAGCCCGAGCCGCGGCACGTAGGCCGGGCAGCCATACCCGAGCAGCCGGCGGAAGGCGTCCTCGACGGTGGTCGCATGACCGGCGGCGATCAACGCGCGGGCAATGGTCGGCCGGCCGAGCGCGTCGTTGCCATCGTGGCCAAGGTTCGCAACCTGCGCATCGATGCTGAGCCCGAGCTCGCGAAGCCGGTCCACCGTGCGCTCGAACCGGGTGCGTCGCTGCTCGCGCTGGGTCGCAAGAGCTGCCTCGAAGGCCTCGTCGTCTGGATCCATCCCGAACCCCAGGATGTGGAGCTCGCCCTCCCACAACCCGACGTCCCGGGTGACCAGGGCGTTGATCTCGACGCCAGTGATAAGCGTCATTCCGGACGGCACGCCCGCCGCGACGACCTCCCGGTAGCCCGCCAGCGTGTCGTGATCGGTCAGTGCCAGCATCGTGACACCCGACGACGCGGTCGCCGCGACCAGCTCGCCGGGATCCAGGACGCCGTCGGATCGACGCGTGTGGGTGTGCAGGTCGACCGAGGATGGAGCGGGCGGAACGACCGGCTCCCAGACTGGCCCTGGATCGTGGCGTCGCCGGCGTGGGCGGTCGGACCGTGGCGGTCCCGCCGTCATGTCAGGCCTCGATGAGCCGCTGGATCCGCTCGATGGCGAGCGACCGCCCGGTGGCGGGATCGATGTCGATCTGGAGGGCGTTGAAGACGACCGATCCGCTGCCGACCTCGAAACGCGTCGGCAGGGCGTTCAGGAAACGCGGGATGACCGTCCTGGGATCGAACCCGATGACGCTCCAGATCGGGCCGGTCATGCCCAGGTCCGTCTGGTAGGCGGTCCCGTTGGGCAGGATCCGCTCGTCGCCGGTCACGACGTGGGTGTGCGTCCCGACGACCACGCTGACCCGCCCGTCGAGGTAGAGGCCGAGCGCGTTCTTCTCGGAGGTGAGCTCGCAATGGAAGTCGACCAGGCGAACCGGCGGCAGGGTCTCGGACGACTCGTCGAGCAGCCTGTCGGCGTCGGTGAATGGGTTCTCGATCGGCTGCATGTAGGTCCGGCCCTGCAGGTTGATCACCGCGATGTCCGTGCCGTCGAGGGCCTGGTAGGTCCCCCACCCGCGCCCGGGCACCTCGTGCGTCCCGTAGTTGAGCGGCCGCAGGACGCGCTCGCTGGCCTCGAGATACGGATAGATCTCGCGCTTGTCCCAGATGTGATTGCCGGACGTGATGACATCCACGCCCGAGGCCAGGATCGAGTCCGCGGTTGACGCCGTCAGGCCCATCCCGCCGGCCACGTTCTCGCCGTTGGCGGTGACGAACTCGATCCCGCGTTCGTCACGGAGCCCAGGCAGGATGGCCTCGACGGTGATCCGACCGGGCTTGCCGATCAGGTCGCCGATCATCAGGACGCGGCAGGCCCCCGGTGGCCGTGGTGCATTCCCGTTCGGTGTGTTGCCGAGGCGCGTCCGCCCGATCGCCGCGGGCGCGTCGTCGCCGGGCCCAGCTACTTCGCGTACTCCACGGCCCGCGTCTCGCGGATGACCGTCACCTTGATCTGGCCAGGGTAGGTCAGCTGCTCCTCGATCTTCTTGACGATGTCGCGGGCCAGCCGGCTCGCGGTGAGATCGTCGATCTCCTCGGGGCGCACCAGGATCCGGACCTCCCGGCCGGCCTGGACGGCGAACGAGCGTTCCACGCCCCCGAAGCTCTCGGCGATCGCCTGGAGGTCCTCGAGGCGCTTGACGTAGGTATCCATCGACTCGCCGCGGGCACCGGGTCGCGATGCGCTGATGGCATCGGCAATCTGCACGATCGGCGCTTCCAGGCAGGTGTATTCCACCTCCTGGTGGTGGGCGGCGATCGCGTTGATGACCCTGGGCGGCAGGTTGTGGCGCTGGGCGATGGCGGCCCCGATCGCCGCGTGCGGCCCCTCCACCTCGTGGTCGACCGCCTTGCCGATGTCGTGGAGCAGCCCGCCCATCCTGGCGATCTGCACGTCGGCCCCGATCTCGGCCGCGATGATCGCGGCCAGATGGCTCGTCTCAACGACGTGGTTGAGCACGTTCTGGCCATAGCTCGTGCGGAACTTGAGCCGGCCGAGGGTCTTGATGATGTCCGCCGGCAGGCCCGGAACGCCAGCCTCGTAGGCGGCCTGCTCACCGGCCTGGCGCATGATCACATCGACCTCCGCGCGGGCCTTGGCGACAACCTCCTCGATCCGCCCGGGATGAATCCGGCCGTCGGCGATCAGCTTCGTGATCGCGATCCGGGCGATCTCGCGACGGACCGGATCGAAGCCGGACAGGATCACCGTCTCCGGCGTGTCGTCGATGATCAGGTCGATCCCGGTGGCCTGTTCAAGCGCCCGGATGTTGCGCCCCTCGCGACCGATGATCCGGCCCTTCATCTCGTCCGAGGGCAGGTGCACGACGGACACCGTGTGTTCGGCCGTATGGTCGGCTGCGACGCGCTGCATGGCTGTAACCACGATGTCGCGGGCCTTGTCCTGCGCTCCCTCGCGGGCGCTGCGCTCGATGGCTCGGGCGATCTTGACCGCGTCGTGCTCAGCCTCCTCCCGCACGGCTTCGACGAGGATGCCACGGGCTTCCTCGGCGGACATGCCGGACACGCGTTCAAGCGCGGCAACATGCTCGCCGTGCGCCCTGGCCAGATCGTCCCGTGTCTTGTCGAGGTAGCGCTCTCGATCGAACAGTATGCGGTCGCGCTGTTCGAGCATGTCCGTACGCTGATCGAGCTGCTCGTCACGCTGGAGGAGGCGGCTCTCGAGGGCGGACAGCTCGCCGCGCCGGGCACGAGCCTCTTCCTCGCCCTCGCGCTGGAAGCGAAGCTTTTCGTCCTTGGCTTCGAGGATCAGTTCCTTCTGGCGAGCTCGGGCCTCGGCCTCGATCCGGCGAGCTTCCGAGGTCGCCGCCTTGATCGTCTGGGATGCCCAGAGGCTGCGCATGACCGCGCCGAGTACGGCTCCACCGACGGCGGCCCCGAGGGCCACCGCCACGATGAGCAGTGTGTCCATCTGTCTTCCTCCCATCCGGACCGATTTGTGCGGCCGGACGTGTCCGTATGCAATGGCGCGATCGCTCGGTGGGTGTGAGGCTTGGCCCTCGCCGGAACTCGCCGTCCCATCGAAGATGACGGGACCCACCAGATGAACATGCGCCGCGATCGACGCCGGGCTTGCGCTGGAAGCGCCGCGCCAGCGACGCCGAATGATCTGCTGCGTAGCCTACGGCGCCGGGGCCGGGACGGCAACCGACGTCATTCGCGATCAGCCGTCCCTGTCCTCGTCGCCCGGGTCGTTATCGACCCGCGACGCCACCTCACGGCAGACTTCCGGGTCGAAGCCGTTGCGGGCCAGCAATTGATAGGCACGCTGCCGGCGCTGCCGGGGATCCGCGACGCGCTCAAGGCTGCGGCGACGGCGGTCGAGCAATCGTTCCGCCGCGACCAGGTCCGGCGAAGTCATGACGCCGTCGTCCGGGTTGGTGCCTGACACGGCCTCCCGGCGCTCGGCCAGGACGAGGTCGATCGAGGCCCGCTCGACGCCCTTGACGCCAAGCTCTGAGCGGATCGCTCGTTCGCCCCGCGGTCGTGCCCGGTCACGAGACTCCACCCAAGCCCGCGCGAAGGCCTCGTCATCGAGCATCCCAAGCTCGAGCATCCGTTCGATCGCGCCGTGCACGAGGTCCGCCCGGTACCCGGCCCCTGTCAGCCGCCGACGAACCTCGGCCACGGACCGCGAGCGTGTTTCAAGAAACCGTGCGGCGGCCTCGAGGACGACGGCGGGGTCATCGACGGCTGCCCGTCGTTCACGTCGCTCGACAAGCGACGCCCGCCCGCCTCGGCCAGCATTCATTCGGCCTCGGCGATGCCCTCGACCGGGATCGTGACCTCGTTGATCTTGGCCCGGATCCGGCGCTCGATCTCGGCGGCGATCGGACTGTTGCCCTTCAGGAATTCCTTGGCCGCCTCGCGACCCTGGCCCAGCCGAGTCTCCTCGAAGGTGAACCAGGCACCGGTCTTGGTGACCGTGTCCATGGCCACGCCGACGTCGAGCAGGCCGCCCTCCTTGGAGATGCCCTCGCCGTACATCACGTCAAACTCGGCGACCCGGAACGGCGCCGCGACCTTGTTCTTGACGACCTTGACCCGGCAGCGATTGCCGACCGAGTCCGTCCCATTCTTGATCGTCTCGATCCGCCGGATGTCGAGGCGAACCGAGGCGTAGAACTTCAGGGCGCGACCACCCGGGGTGGTCTCCGGATTGCCGAACATCACCCCGATCTTCTCGCGCAACTGGTTGGTGAAGACCAGCGCGGTGATCGACCGTGAGACGGCTCCGGTCAGCTTGCGCAGGGCCTGGCTCATCAGCCGGGCCTGGATGCCCACGAACGAGTCGCCCATCTCGCCTTCGATCTCGGCCCGCGGCACGAGGGCGGCCACCGAGTCGACGACGACGATGTCGATGCCGCCCGAGCGGATCAGCGTTTCCGTGATCTCGAGGGCCTGCTCACCCGTATCGGGCTGGCTGACCAGCAGCTCGTCGACATTGACCCCGCAGGCCCGGGCATAGGCCGGATCCAGGGCGTGCTCGACGTCGATGAAGGCGGCCACGCCCCCTCGGCCCTGGGCCTCGGCAATGACGTGCTGGCAGACGGTCGTCTTGCCCGACGACTCCGGCCCGAAGATCTCGGTGATCCGGCCGCGCGGGATGCCGCCGACGCCGAGAGCGAGGTCGAGCGCGATCGAGCCCGTCGGGATGGTGTCGACCTGGAGCTTCTCGCGCGACCCGAGCTTCATGATCGCGCCGCGCCCGAATTGTTTCTCGATCGTGGCCAGGGCGGCATCCACGGCCTTGCTTCGCTCGGCCAGGGCCCGCTCCGCAGTACGCTCTGCGCTTCGCTCGTCGATCATCGCCATCTGTCCGTCACGCTCCTCATTCGATCCGTGGGACCGCTCGCCAGAGCGG
>JBKKDW010000212.1:0-3381 GCA_046708025.1 Candidatus Limnocylindrales bacterium | reverse complement strand
CTTCCAGGCTGAGCGGACGATCAAGGACCTCGGCGACAAGGTCGTGCCCGATGACAAGGTCGAGATCGAGAACAAGGTCGAATCGCTGCGCGAGGCCCTCAAGGGTTCAGAGATCGACCCGGTCAAGGCTGGCATGAGCTCGTTGGCCGAAAGTCTCCAGCGGGTCTCGACGGCCGCCTACCAGGCGGCGTCGGCCGGAGGTGACGCCGGGAACGGCGCCGCCGATGGCGCGGGCGCGGCTGGCGGCGAGGAAGCCGGACCGGAGGGGGCTGCTCCGGCCGCCGACGAGGAGACGGTCGAGGGCGAGTTCAAGGAGGTCTGAGCGCGGGCCACCCGCTGCCGGTCAGCCCAGGAACAGGCTCACGCTCGGGGCGATGGTGCCCAGGATCAGCACGATCGCGTAGGCAGCGACCAGCGCCAGGCCGGCCATCAGGTGCAGCCTGACGTTGACGCCCATGACCGCCATCAGTCCGTACGGGTTGTCGTAGTTGGGCTCCAGGCCGCGCGACACCTGGCGGGCCAGCGGGATGGTCAGCAGCATCAGCAGGGCCGGCAGCGGGAGCAGCCCCACGACCACACCCACGACGAGCGAGACGTAGGCGGCGGCCGCAGCCACGTTGTAGCCGGCGATGACCGCACCCCGGGAGAATCGAACCGGCAGCGTCCGCTTTCCGGCCCGGGCGTCGCCTCGCCGGTCGGGGATCTCGTTGACGTACAGGATCAAGGCGACCAACAGGGCAACCGGGATCGAGGCCGCGAACGGCTCCCAGGAGAGTGTCCCGCGAGTCTGGACCACGTACGCACCGACCAGCATGAGCGGGCCAAACCCGAAGGCGACGGCGATCTCACCGAGTCCGCGATAGACGAACTTGAGCGGCGGCGCGGTATAGCCAAGGCTGACGATGAAGCCGACCACGCCGATGACCAGCAGCGCCGTCGAACCGTAGGTCGCCAGCAGGACCAGCCCGATAAGGCCGGCCAGGACATAGAAGACGGTGGAGATGGTCGCCATCTGGCGCAGGCTGACCAGGCCGTACTGGATGACCCGCGAACCTCCGCTGAACTGGGTCGGCGTCACGTTGGCGTCATCGGCACCCAGGATCGTGTCGAACACATCGTTGGCCACGTTCAGCCCGAGCTGAACGAACGAGGCCGCGATGATGGTGAGGACGGCCGCCACCAGGTCGAACGAGCCCTGGCTGGCTGCGATCAGGATCCCGAGCGCGACCGGCACGATCGTCGCCGTCAGGAACGGCAGGCGGGTCGCCCGGAGGGTCAGGAAGCCCAACGACAGGCGCGGCTTGACCGGCGTCCCGCGCTCGGACGAGAGGGCGTCGAAGTACTTGCGCGACTTCGGCACGGAGCGTTCGGAGTACTCGAAGAACGGAACCTCCGCCTCGTCCCAACCCCAGGCCGTCCTGCCGCGGAGGGCGACCGTACCTTCGCTCATGAGCGCCGGGCCCCAGACCGTCACGTGGCGGCGCTCGTCGTAGCCGTACCCTGGCTGCGGCCGAATGTGCGATCCGGTCAGGGAGACGTCGCCGGTGGTTGGGGTGTACAGGCCGGCCGGGGGCTTGAATCGCGCCGTGCCCGAAGCTGGGTCGATCTGCGCCTCCACGGCGACGCTCATCGGGTAGCCGGTCGAATCGATCCAGGTGGCGATTTGGTAGGGATACGTCGCCAGCTTCTGCAGGCCGGTCCGGGCATCGAGCTCAAGTGTGCTGCGCATCACGCCGCCTCTTCGCCGATACCGGTTGAAACCGGTGCGTTCGCGGCGTTCCCGTCCGACCAGTAGAGGGCGCGCCGCGGCGTGATCTCGATCAGCGCCCGTTCGAAGAAGAGGGGCAGGGCGACACGAGCCTTGAGGAAGTAGACGATCGACGGTTCCTTGCGCTCCCACATCGGGAGGAGCCGCTCCCAACCGCCATGCGGATCCTCCTCGATGACTCGGGCATCGCCCTGGATCGTGGCCCGGTCCGTCGCGCCACCCACGGCCACCGGATCGGTGATCGACAGGGAAACCCGCGGGTTGGCCCGGATGTGCTCGAGCTTGCGGCTGAACAGGGCCGACGAAGTCAGGTAGACCCTGTGGCCGTCCCACAGCGGAATCAGCGGGTAGGTGACCGGACGGCCATGGCCATCGATCACGCTGAGCTCACCGACGAGCGCTATTTCGAGCAGTCTGGCGACGGGATCGGGCATGTTGGCCATGATCTGGCTCCTGATCGCTGGGCGGTTGAGACGCCCGTTGCGCGGCCATGCTACCACGTCCATGCTACCTAGGCGTAGCAGGTTTTATCTACCCGATCGCCTGCGGTACCATGCGCGCCCATGCCCGAACCCGCGTCGAACTCACTCATCAATGCCCGCGGGCTCACCAAGCGCTTCGCGGAATTCACTGCAGTCGACGGGATCGACTTCCACGTCGCCGCCGGCGAGTCCTTTGGCTTCCTGGGGCCCAATGGCGCGGGCAAGACCTCGACGATGCGGATGATCGGCTGCACCTCGCCGATCAGCGACGGCACGCTCGAGGTGATGGGCATGAACCCGGCGCTGCACGGCCCCCAGATCCGGGCACGTCTCGGCGTCGTCCCCCAGCAGGACAGCCTGGATACCGAGCTGACGGTCCGCGAGAACCTGGCCATCTATGGCCGCTACTTCGGATTGAGCCGGGCGGAGGTCGGGCGCCGCGCCGACGAGCTGCTGGAGTTCGCCCAGCTGACCGAGCGGGCCAACGACCAGGTGGAGCCGCTATCGGGCGGGATGAAGCGCCGGCTCACGATCGCGCGGTCGTTGATCAATGAGCCCACCCTGCTCCTGCTTGACGAACCAACCACCGGCCTCGACCCACAGGCCCGCCATCTGCTCTGGGATCGCCTATACCGCCTGAAGCAGCGCGGGGTGACCCTGGTCCTGACCACCCACTACATGGACGAGGCGGAACAGCTATGCGACCGCCTGGTCGTGATGGACAAGGCCAGGATCGTGGCCGAGGGCAGCCCGCGCGAGCTGATCGAGCGCTATTCGACCCGCGAGGTGACCGAGCTGCGCTTCGCGCCCGGCGTTGCCGAGACGCTCGACGGCCAGCTCGACGGAATCGCCGAGCGGGTGGAGCATCTGCCGGACCGGATCCTGCTCTACGCCGACGACGGCGAGGCGGCCGCCGTCGCAGTCAACCAGCGTGGCCTCAAGCCTGAGACGGTGCTGGTTTGGCGCTCCTCGCTCGAGGACGTATTCCTGCGCCTGACCGGCCGGTCATTGATCGACTAGCGACGCCGAGCGTGACCGCCGTCGCCCGCCCGAGCTCGACCGTTGGGCGGGTCGTCGAACACCGCTGGCTCGCCTACCGGCGTACCTTCCGTTCGACCATCTTTACCTCGT
>JBKKDW010000211.1:0-8067 GCA_046708025.1 Candidatus Limnocylindrales bacterium | reverse complement strand
TACATCAACGGCTTCCACGACACGGCAAATGCGATTGCCACTTCCGTGTCGACCCGTGCGCTCAGCCCGCAGCGGGCGATCGCCCTGTCGGCAACGGCCAACTTCGTCGGCGCCCTGACGGGCACGGCGGTCGCCAAGACGATCGCCTCCGGGATCGCCACGACGCCGGACGGGTCGGCCGGGCAGGTGATCGTGGCGTCGGCCCTGATTGGCGGGATCGTCTGGAACCTGATCACCTGGCGGCTGGGAATTCCCAGCTCCAGCTCCCACGCGCTGATCGGCGGCCTGATCGGCTCGGTGATCGCCGCGAGCGGGACCGGCGCGCTGAACGCTGACGGCATCGGCCAGAACGTGGTGGTGCCGCTGATCTCCTCGCCAATCATCGGGGTGGTCGTCGGCTTCCTGTTCATGGTGGTCCTGCTGAACATCTTCAAACGGGCACAGCCCCGGCGGCTCAATGAACGGTTCCGCCGCCTCCAGATCCTGTCGGCCGCGTTCATGGCCTTCAGCCACGGCTCGAACGATGCCCAGAAGACGATGGGAATCATGACCCTGGCCCTGGTGGCCGCCGGCGTCCTGGACTCCCCGGAGGTGCCGCTCGTCGTCATCCTCGTCGCCGCCACGGCGATCTCGCTGGGGACCATGGCCGGCGGCTGGCGCATCATCCGGACCATGGGCCAGCGCGTCGTCAAGCTGGATCCGGTTCATGGCTTCGCCGCGGAGACCACCGCGGCAGCCATCATCTTCGGTGCCTCGCACTTTGGGATGCCGGTCTCCACCACCCACGTGATCTCGTCCGCGATCATGGGTGTTGGCTCCAGCGACCGGCTGTCGGCGGTTCGCTGGGGCGTCGCGGGGAACATCGTGATCGCCTGGGTGGTGACGATCCCCGCCTCGGGGGCAGTCGCCTGGCTGGCCTGGGAGGTCCTCAGCCGGGTCCTGTAGCCGCCGCGATCACGGAGACCGCCTGGTCCAGCCGAGCGAGCGTCCGTTGGGAACCGAGCGCCACCATCGTGTCGAAGAGCGGGGGCGTGGCCGTCCTGCCGGTGACCGCTACCCGGATCGCCATGAACAGATCGCCCGCCTTCCAGCCGCGCGCCTCGGCCACGGCGCGAAGCGGGGGTTCGAGCTCGTCGGCCTCGAAGGTCACCTCCCCGACGGTTTCGATGGTCGCTCGGGCGGCGGTCAGGCCGTCGCGCGCGGTGGCCGCATCCCAGCGCTTTGGCACCAGCATGGCCGGGTCCACTGCCACCTGGTCCACCCACAGAAAGCCGACCAGGTCCCCGATCGCGCCCAGGGTCGGGAGTCGCTCCTGGACCACGGGCAGGAGCGAGCGCAACTCGCCGTCGGAGGGCATCCAGTCGATCCGACCGGCGTCCAACTCGGCCTCGACGAACGGACGCAGCCGCTCGATCAGTTCATCCGGGTCGAGCCGGCGAATCCATTGCCCGTTGAGCCATTCGAGCCGCTCTCGATCGAACACGGCACCGCCCTTGTGGACGGCCTCGAGTGCGAAGCGCTCGACGATCTCGTCGAGCGCGAGCACCTCCTCCTCCGTCCCCGTTGCCCAGCCGAGCAGGGCCAGGTAGTTGACCAACCCCTCGCGGATGAAGCCCTGGCCGAAGTAGTCGGATACGGCGGTCTGGCTCTTGCGCTTGCTCATCTTGCTGCGGTCGGTGTTGAGGATGAGCGGCAGGTGCGCGAACTGCGGTTCAGAGTAGCCCAAGGCCCGCAACAGGAGAATGTGCTTGGGCGTGTTGGACAGGTGATCCTCGCCGCGGATCACGTGGCTGATCTCCATCGCCGCGTCGTCCACGACCACGGTGAAGTGATAGAGCGGCGAGCCGTCGGCTCGGACGATGACGAAGTCACCGCCCAGGTTCGCCACGTCGAACTCGACGTGACCGCGCACGATGTCATCGAACGCGACGATGCCCTCGCCGACCCGGAAGCGGAGGGCACCGGGGCGGCCCTCAGCCTCGCGGGCGGCACGTTCGTCCGGGGTCAACGTCCCGCAGCGACCGACGTAGCGCGGCGGCTGCCTGGCCGCCTCCTGGACCTTTCGATCCATTTCCAGCTGCCCCGGCGTGCAGAAGCAGGGGTAGGCCTGATCGGCCGCAATCAGACGCTCGGCGGCGGCCGCGTAGCTCGGCAGCCGCTCCATCTGGCGGTACGGGGCGTGTGGACCGCGGGCGGCCTCGCCGGCGATCTCCGGACCCTCGTCCCAGGAGAGGCCCAGCCGATGCAGCCCGTCCAGGATGTCCTTCTCGTAGGCGATCGAGCTGCGGACCTGGTCGGTGTCCTCGAGGCGCAGGATGAACGTACCGCCGGTGTGCCTTGCAAAGAGGTAGTTGAACAGTGCCGTCCGCGCGGTGCCGATGTGCAGCGGGCCCGTCGGGCTCGGGGCGATGCGTACGCGCGGCGCGCTCGGCGGAGCGGTCACGACGGCGCGGCCGATCCTCGCGTCGCCTGGCCCGGCACCGTGTGGAACAGTCCGGGATCGGCGCTGCCCGGCAGGACACGGACCAGCGACGCCGGTCGCAGGCCCAGGGTCGCCCGGCCGCGCGGCCCATCGAGGGTGAGCGAATCGAGCGACACGCTGCGGGCCAGGACGGTGATCGGGGCGCCCGGCGTCAGCGCCCGGGCTTCGAGGTAGGAGAGCAGCCCGGCGTCCTCCTCGGCCTCCTCCGTGATCCGGTAGATCGTGGCCGCCTGGCCGGCCTCGATCTCGCTCAGTGGAATGCCGGCCGGACGCCGGCGCGCGGTCTCGGCATCGATCGGGTTGCCGTGCGGGCAAGTCTCCGGGTGGCCGAGCATCTCGTCAAGGCGGGCTTCGACCCGGGGCGAAATCGCGCCCTGGAGGCGCATCGCCTCCTCGTCCGATTCGGCCCAGCCCAGACCCACCACCGCCGTCAGCAGCCATTCGAGGAGGGCGTGGCGGCGGAAGATGGCGTCGGCGACGGCCCGTCCGGCCGGGCTAAGATGGAGATCGCGGCCCTCCGCGTGGACGACCAGGCCGTCCGCCACGAGCCGGCGGAACATCTCGCTGGCGGCCTGCGTGGTGACGCCGAGATGGCGAGCGATCTGGGCGGCGGTGACCCTGCCCGCGTCCTGCGCGCCGGCCATCACGCGCAGGGCGAGCAGGTATTCCTGGGCGGCGGCGGACAGGTCGCGCTGGTCGCGTCGTCGAGGCACGACCTCAGGATACGGGACCGGCCGAGCGGCGACCCCGAACGGCGCCCGAGCGCGCGCGCCGGACCGTGGCGATCGCGAGCCCGCTGAGCCAGGCGACCAGGAGGAGCGCACCGAGGGCCGCCCGGCGCGATCCCTCGTCGGCCGCCGTCCCTGTCGCGGACAGGGCAAGACTGGCCGAGACGGCCGCAGCCAGGAGGACCAATGCGCCGCCCGCCGCCAGCGCGGCGAGCTGGGGCAGGAACAGCAGCGCGACGAGGATGGCTCCCTGCCCGATCGCGCTGAGTGGCCCGATCGAAGGGTCGCACCTTGCGGCGAACCGGGCGCAGCCGCTCAGTTCGCCGACGATCCAGCCTAGCCCAAACGCGATCGGGAACCAGCCGAGAAGCGCGCGGGTGACCCGACCGCGCAGGCCGCCGGATCGTGGATCGGTCAGCGCCCGGCCGAGGTCGGTCGCGGCACGGCCGAGGTCCGGGGCGGGTTCGTCGTTCCGACGGTCCATGTCCGGCCGCGCTCGCCGACTGGCGGGCTCGGGGGACGGCGCAGGCCCGGATCCGGAGGCTGGCGGGTCGGCCGGCCCGGAAGTCGAGTCCCACCACGAGCTGGTCGTGTGGGTCGGGTCGGCGGGGCGGCCTGGCCCGCGCGCCTCGCGTTGGTTGTGGAGCGGCGTGGCCGTGGCTTCGGGGCGTGACGCCCGGCGGGCCCGTGCCTGGTATTCCGGGCCGTGCTTGCGTGGATCCGCGTATTCCTTCGGGTTGATCGTCCAGTACGTGCCGCTCGACGTGCCATACCAGCTGGCGCCGCCCCAGTCGGGTTCAAACGTGCCACCGTCCACGCCGTCGTACGACGTTGACCCAAGGGTGGCCTTGCCGAGCGGGGCCTGGTGCGCCGGGTTCGTGCGGCGCGGGTCGGTGGCGTCGGGTCCGGAGCCCCGATCGCGCGTGGCCCGGCCGGTCCGGCTTGAGGGGGCCGCAGGTCGGGGCTCGCGCGGTCGTGGACGCGCGGCCGTCGCGCCTCGACCGTTGGAGCCGGCGGCCACGGAACCCCCGGCCAGTCGCTCGTATGCGGCCTGGATGGCCAGGAATCGCGGCAGGGCCCCGGCTCCCGCCGCGTCAGGGTGGTTGATCTTGGCCAACAGGCGATAGGCGCGCTTGACCTCATCCAGGGTGGCACCCCGGGCCAGGCCCAACGTTCGATACGGATCGGCGTCGAGGGCCATCGTCGCTGCAGTCGCTGTCGGCGGCCGGATCGGCCCGGAGGCCGGCACCCGTCAGCCGATCAGCTCACCCACCGGTGCGAGCTCGAACCCGGCGATCGCCTCGGCGCCCACGCGGCCATGCGGGTCCAGCACGACCGGCCGCTGGTAGCGGGCCAGTTCGCGCAGCGCGCCGCCGTCGAGCACACCGGTCTGGCGCAGGACTTCAACCGATGCCGCCCACATGCCCCGGTCGTACCCGCCGCCATCCTCGATCTTGACCGCGATCCCCGATGCCCCGCCGTCGCTCGTCCCGGTGCGCGGCCCGGGCAGGATGGCCAGCCCGAGCAGCGCCTCCATCCCACCCTTGCTGACCACCCGCCCTGGCATCGCCTTCATCAACGACGTGTCGAGCCGATCGTGGCGACCGCCGATCATCTCCGGGTTCGCCAGCATCGCGTCGCGAACTCGGGTCAGACTCGCCGCCAGCTCGCTGCGCGAATCGGTCGACGGAACGGTTGCCGGGTCGGCCAGCATCGCGTAGGCGCGGGCGACTTCGTGCAGGGGGAAGGCGTAAGTCTCGATGCCACAGCCGTCGATCGCCGTTCGAAGCCTGGCAGTGGCAATGCCGAAGGCACGAGCTACCGTGGCCCGGTAGGCGATCTGCGAGGGGTGGCTGGGCCTCCAGTAGTCCGTCGGATCCCAGCCCTTCAGCCGGCTCAACAGCAGCGAGACCGTGTGCTGGCCTGAGCACATGTGCCGGATCGCCCCGGCCTTCTCGCCGTCGCGGGCCAGGCGAGCGGCGGTCAGCGTGTCGAGGGGCATGCCTTCGGACCCGCATGCCAGCAGCGCCTGGCTGACCCCGGTCCGCCGGTACAGTCCCTGGAGGGTGCGGACGTGGAGGTCCTCGCCCGAGTGTGAGCTGGCCAGGATCGCGATCTCCGCCGGCTCCAGGTCGAACGCTTCGATCCCGCCGGCCTCGATGACCGCCAGTGCACCAAATGGCTTGACCGTCGATCGCAGGGTCACCAACCGGTCCGGATCGCCGAGCTGGCGAATCACCCGCCCGGTGGCGTCCGCCTCCACGATGTCGCCCCGATGGACGCTCTCCTCGATCCCGTTGCGGACCTGGCGAACGATGACCGGCGGGATGCCGCGGCCGCGCGAAGCCGGGCGGGTCGGGCGCCTGCTTCGTGGGGTGGCCGGGCTGGCCGGTGCGGTCACGATCGATTCGTCTCCTGCTGGCTGGCGGTCGTCGGGCCGCGGACGCCTGGGGGCGAGGATACCGCGACGGTTGCTACGATGGCACGGCCAGAGCCAACTCGTCGCCACCATGCTCGTGATCGCCCGGAGGTGTTGCGTGCCCGCACCGAATTTGCACGTCTCGCAGCATCCCGCCGTGCTGCACAAGCTGGCCATCCTGCGCGACGAAAAGACCGAACCGAAGAAATTCCGCGAGGTCGTCCGCGAGCTGTCCTGGCTACTCGGCTACGAGGCGCTCGCCGATGTCGGAGTTCGACCGCTCGACATTCGCACGCCGATGGAGCCAATGACCGCCCACCAGCTCGGCGAGCGGATCGGGCTCGTCCCGATCCTGCGAGCCGGGCTGGGCATGGTCGATGCGATGCTCGAGCTGATGCCAACCGCCCAGGTCTGGCACCTTGGACTCTTCCGCGACGAGCGCACGCTGCGACCGGTCGAGTACTACAACAGGCTGCCCGACTCGGCGACGGTCGACCTGTGCCTGATCCTGGACCCGATGCTGGCGACCGGCGGTTCGGCCACGGCAGCCATCGAGGTCCTCAAGAAGTGGGGCGCGGTGCGGATCAAGCTGGTCAACCTGATCGCGGCACCGGAGGGCGTCGAGGCGGTCACCTCGGCGCATCCGGACGTGGCCATCCATTGCGCGTCGTTGGACCGCGGCCTGAACGATCGAGGCTACATTCAGCCGGGCCTGGGCGATGCCGGCGATCGCCAGTTCGGGACGGGCAGGGAGGGGTAGGCACTGCGGTCGTCGCTCACGCGGGGAACGGTCGCACATGGCGATCGTCGCGAAGGGCCTCGGCGACCAGGCGCTGATGCTCGTCACGCAACCGTCGGGCCTCGGGGAGCCTGACGGCCTCGGGAGTGCCGCCAGGCACGACCTCGAGATCGCGCTGAACGGCGGTCCAGTCGGCTACAACGGCGTCGGCCTCACGTTGATATGGCACTCGGTTCTCCGGGGGTCGCGGTGGGCGCCGCCGAGGCCAGGACCCAGGCCCTCGGCCGGCGCCTGCACCGTCGCCTGGGTGACGTTCGCGCTCAGGCCTCCACCTTGCCGTCTCGGCCACGGCCGAGCTCGCCGCGGACGGCGGCCGTCCCGTTGAGGGCGGACCACGCCGTGACGGCGTCGGCGAGCGCCACCGATCCGGGGCGGACAGCGAGCCGGTCGTCTGCACCACGGATCCCGCTCCCGAGTTCTGCGAGCTGGCCGCGATAGGCGGGCTTGTCGCCGTTCGAGCGGCTGGCGGACGGGTAGACATCGAAGTACCCGTTCGCGCTCACGACGATATTCGCCTCGGGCGGAGAGAAGGGCGTCCTGGACATGGCGGGGATTCCGATCCATCGCGCGCTTCGGACTGACGGAGTGGGAGCCCGGCGCCTGCGACTTGCGACCCCACCTTCGGGCCGCGGTGCGATTCCGTCAAATGGGCGGCCGTGTGCGCCGCCGGCCGGACGCCGAGGGCGACCAGCCGAGCCCTGATAATGCGGCCATGGATTGGCTTCACATGCAGCGCGTCGGGCGATCGCGGCTGTGACGGACCGCCCGCCCGTGATCCAGGTGGCCGACCTGGTCAAGCGCTACCGGAAGGCCCAACGAAACGCCGTTGACGGGATCTCCTTCGAGGTCGGCGCCGGCGAGTTCTTCGCCCTGCTCGGCCCGAACGGCGCGGGCAAGACAACCACGATCTCGATCCTGACGACCACCCTCCTGCCGACCAGCGGCGGGGCGACGATCGCCGGGCACGACCTCGTTTCCGAGGCGAGCGCGGTTCGGCGCACGGTCGGGATCATCTTTCAGCGCCCGAGCCTGGACCAGAACCTGACCGGCGAGGAGAACGTTCGGCTGCACGCGATCCTGTACGGCATCCACCCGTACGCTCCGGCGTTCCGGTTGATGGCAGGCGGGTATCGGCGACGGGTCGGCGAGCTGGCCGAGCTGTTGGGCATCGGCCGCGAGGTCTTCGATCCGGTCCGGACCTACTCCGGCGGGATGCGCCGCAAGCTCGAGATCGTGCGCAGCCTCATGCATGACCCGAAGGTCCTCTTCCTCGACGAGCCGACGGCCGGGCTGGACCCGCCCAGCCGGCGGACCCTGTGGAGCTACCTCGATGCGGTCCGGCGCGAACGGGCGACGACAATCTTCCTGACGACCCACTATCTCGAGGAGGCCGAGCAGGCCGACCGGATCTGCGTGATCGACCACGGAAGGGTCGTCGCGTACGGCACCCCGGCGGCGATCAAGGCCGAGCTCGTCGACGAGTACCTCGAGGTCGATGCCGACGACCGGCAGGCGCTGCTGGTCGAGCTCCTCCGGCTTGGCCTCCCCCACTCCGGTGCCGGACCCGTCCGGATTCCGCTCGACGGGCGGCGAACGCACCAGGTGCTCCGTGCCATCGAGACGCCGCTGAGCGTCGTCC
>JBKKDW010000210.1:0-17026 GCA_046708025.1 Candidatus Limnocylindrales bacterium | reverse complement strand
CGACCGGCCTGCTCGACCACGAACAGGCGCCCGCTGCCGTCGCCCGGTGCCGCCACGTCGACCGGGTCGAGGAGGCCGTCGACGATGGTCTCAACGCGCAGCGCGACTCGGCCTGGTTCAAAACGGGTCGGGCCCGCCGGTGGGCTGGCCGTCGGGCGCTGGGGCTGGGTTCCCGTCGAGCTGCTGCTCATGGGCTCAGTCGCCAGTCCCGGGCCGCAGGCCGCCACGATCGTCAGCGCGACGGCCAAACCCAGCCAACGTGGCGCCCGGTTGTCCGTCACGATCATGACCGGATGCTACCCGCGATCGCCGCCGGGGCGCCGGCGAGCGAGGTCGAGGACACGAGAGGAGCACGACATGCAGGCCTGGGAATTGGGCACCATCGTCGCGACGGCGGCCCGCGACAGTCAGCGCTATCGGGAGTTCATGCGCGTCCCCGACCTGTCGGCCGGCATGTACGTCCTCGAGGCCGGCGCTCCCGATCCGCAATCGCCCCATACCGAGGACGAGCTGTACTGCGTCGTCACGGGGCGGGCAATGGTCACCGTTGGTGACGAGTCGCGCGAGGTGGCGGCGGGCTCGCTGATCTTCGTGGCCGCGACCGTTCCGCATCGATTCCACGACATCATCGAGCGCCTCGAAGTCCTGGTCGTGTTCGGTCCGGCCGAGGGCTCCCGGGGCTGACCCGGCCGCGCTCAGCGCCTCTGGCCGGCGACCCGCGCGACGGCCTCCGTCAGGCCCGCCGCGAGCTCCGGTGCCCGGCCTGCCTCGTCGTGGCGGAAGAAGACGAACGCGTCGTCACCTGCGGCCAGGAACGGTTCGAGTCGGGCCGCCCAGCCATCCAGCTCCTTCCCGGCGTAGTCGTGACGGCGCAGGCGCAGGTAGAGGAACCGGCCTGTTCGCCGGATGGTGGGTGGGTCCACGTCCTCCGGGAGCTCGGTCGTGCACAGGGCGGCACCAACCCGCTCCAGCGCTTCGAAGGTCTCATCGACGTGCCACGAGCCATCCTGGAACTCGAGCGTCAGCGGGAGGTCGCCCGGCCAGGCATCGAGCAGCGCGCGCAGGCAACCGTCGTCGCGGCGCACGCCCGCGGGCACCCGAAACAGGACCGTCCCGAGGCGCTCGCCGAACGGACGGTACGGCCCGGTCAACCACGGAACGCTGACCGTCGGATCGACCTGCAACGCGCGATGCGATCCGCCGCGCTGGGCCTTGATCGCAAACCGGAAATCCGGCGGCGTGGCGCCGATCCAGGCGGCCACCGCGGCCGGCGACGGCTGGCGATAGAACGTGTTGTTCAGCTCGACGGTGAGTAGCCTCGACGCGTAGTGCTCCAGCCGGCGCGACGAGCCCAGGCCGACCGGGTAGAAGCGCGGGGACCAGCCGGGGTAGGCAAATCCGCTTGTCCCGACCCGCAGCCGGCCGGGCACGGTCGTCTCAGCGCGCGCCGTCAGGTCCGCACCGAGCCGGATCGTCCAGCGCGGAGCCCGGTCCGGCACGTTGGGCAACCGACGACATCGATTCCTCGATGACCTCGAGGTCCGAGCTGTCCAGAACGGCCAGAAAGTGCTCGTGGATGCCGCGCAGGTGCGTTCGCGACGCGGCTCGCAACCGGGCCAGGCCGCGTTCCGTCAGAACCGCATCGGCCCCTCGCGCGTCGGCCGCGCAGGCGCTCCGCTCGACCAGGCCGTCGCCCACCAGGCGGTCAATCAGGCGGGTCACACCGCTACGGCTCAGGATGACCTCGTCAGCCAGCTGGCGCATCCGGATCCGCCGCTCGGGCGCCCGGGCGATGGTCAGCAGCGCGTCGTACTCACCGAACGACAGGTCGTGCTCGACCCGTAGCTCCTCGTCGAGCCGGCGCGAGACCCGGGCGTGAGCGAGCAGGAAGGCGCGCCAGGGAGCCAGCCGCGGGTCACCTGGTTCGAGCGGCCGCTGTACGGGTTCGGAGACGCTCATCGCGGCGATGCTACACCCGCGGCTCGTGTGTCCTCCCTTCGTTCATCGTGCAACCACGAGCCATCACGCCGTTCCTGCCTTCGGCCCATGTGGTGGGCCTTGGGCGCCTATGGGCACCCCGAATCGGGTGGGCAACGGGTTGGTCGCCAGATCCGTGGTCGACGGCATCGTGGCTCGGCAGCCACCACTGATCCCATCGAGCCCACCGCGCAGGTGCTGGACTTCTGGCAGGATTCAGCTGCGACCTCGCCGTTCCGCGCCCCGTCCCGGGCGTACCCGTCATCGCGGCGCGGCGCGGCGCGGTTATCCTTCATGAATGACCCTCGCCACCCGAACATTCGGCGCCCAGAGCATGACCGCGCCGCTGCTCGATGTCCTGGTCAAGCGCCCGGGACCGGCATTCGGGGCGGCATTCGACGATCCAACCCACGGGTTCCGCCATCCAGTCGATCTCGACGTAGCTCGAAGGGAGCACGACGCATTCGCGCGGACGCTGGCCGCACTCGGGCCGCGCGTGCACGTGCTCGACGCCGAATCCGCCAGCCCGGACCTCGTCTACACCTTCGATGCGCTGCTGGTCACCGATCGCGGGACGATCGCGCTGCGGCCCGGCAAGCCCAGCCGGCGTTCCGAGCCAGCCACGCTCGAGGCCTGGTCGTCGGCGGCCGGCATCCCGAGTCTCGGGCGGATCGAGGCGCCCGGCACCGTCGAGGGTGGTGACACCTTCTGGCTGCGTCCCGACCTCCTGTGCATCGGGCGGACGCTGCGCACGAACGAGCACGGGGCCTGCCAGCTGGCCAACCTGGTCGGTGGTGACGTTCGGACCTTCGACGTTCCCTACTGGCGAGGTCCGGCGGAGTTGATTCACCTGCTGTCGGTCGTCTCGCCGGTCGCCGACGATCTGGCGGTGGTCTACCTGCCACTCCTGCCGGTCGGCCTGTGGGAGCTGATGCGGGCGCTCGACATCCGGCTCATCGAGGTTCCCGAATCGGAGTTCCCGACCCTCGGCTGCAATGTGCTGGCCGTCCGTCCCGGCGTCGTGATCCTGGCCGAGGGGAATCCCCGGACCGCTGCCGCGCTGGCGGCTGCGGGTTGCGAGGTGCACGTGTACCCCGCGGCCGAGATCGGCCTCAACGGGTCGGGCGGCCCGACCTGCATGACTCGGCCGATCCTGCGTGGTTGACCGGACGGCCGGTGCCGTGACTCCGCCGACGATCGACCGCGGACGGCTGGTCGACGATCTTCAGGCCCTGATCCGGATTCCCAGCATCACCGGCTCCGAGGAGGCCGCGGCCGCCTGGGCTGACGAGGCGCTGCGCGACCTGGGGCTCGCGGTCGAAACCATCCGGCCCGACCTGGCCACCATACGGCGCGACCTTGCCTGGCCGGGCGAAGAGATGGCGCGCACGTCCCTGCCGGTCGTCATTGGACGCGTCGGGCGGCCAGGCGGGCGCCGGATCGTCCTGTCCGGGCACCTGGACGTCGTGCCGCCCGGGGATCTCGCGACCTGGACGAGCGATCCGTGGGCCGGCGAAATCCGGGACGGCTCGATCTACGGTCGAGGCGCCTGCGACATGAAGGGCGGCGTGGCGGCGATCCTGGGCGCGATCCGGGCGCTCGGTGACGCGGGCGATCTCGAGCACCTTGACGGCGAGTTGTTGGTGGCCCTCGTCCCATCGGAGGAGGACGGCGGACAGGGGACCCTCGCCGCAATCCGGGCGGGCGCGACGGGCGATCTCGCGGTCATCACCGAGCCGTCGGACCTCGACGTCGTGGTCGCCCATGCCGGCGCCATCACCTTCCGCCTGACCGTCCCCGGCCGCGCCGCCCATGCCTCTCGCCGGCGAGAGGGCATCTCCGCGCTCGACAAGCTGATGGTCCTGGCGAAGGCCCTCGAGGCCGACGAGGCGCGCCGAAACGAGGCTGAGACGGACCCGCTGATGACGGCGCTGGGCCTGCCCTACCCGACGATCATCGGCATCGTGACCGGCGGGGAGTGGGCCTCGACGGTCCTCGATCGGGTGACCGCCGACGGCCGCTACGGCGTCCGCCTGAGACAATCCGAGGCCGACGCCGAGGCCGACCTGCGGGCCTGCATCGCGGTAGCCTGCGCCGCCGACGACTTCCTGCGCGACCACCCGGCCAGCATCGAGATCAGTGGTGGACGGTTCGGATCGGCACGCGTGCCATCGGATCACCCGCTCCCGGTCGGCCTCGCCGAAACGATCGAGGCCGTCACGGGCCGCCGTCCGGCTCTGCTCGGCGAACCGTACGGCGCCGACATGCGTCTGTTCGTGAATGTTGGCGCGACGCCATGCGTCATCTTCGGGCCGGGCAACGTGAAGGTTGCGCACAGTGCCGACGAACATGTCCCGCTGGCGCAGGTCGAGGACTGTGCGCGGGTCATTGCCGCCTGGCTCAGGCGGGAGTTGCTCCCGACCGCTCAGTAGCCCGGGGCAGGGCAGCCCCGATCTCGCCGAGGACATCGAGGAAGCCTTGGAGGCTCGTCGATGGGCGTCCTGCGTCGCGCCGCCGGACGGCCACGATCGTGCGGGTGATCGGCGGGACGCCTTCGAGGACGATCGACCGTAGCTCGCCGCGCGATAGTTCGCCGGCAACGGCCGTGATCGGCAGCAACGCAACACCCAGACCCTGACCAACCATCTGCTTGGCCGCGTCGATGTTGTCGAGCTCCATCACGCCGAGGGGGGCCACGCCGGCTGCCCGAACGATGGCGTTGGTCAGGTCGAAATAACTCGACGTGCGGTCGAACAGGATCAGTCGAGTCTCGGCCATCCGCTCGATCGGGATCGTGGCCGCCTGGGCGAGGGGATGGTTGGGCGGCGCGACGAGGATGAGCTCATCCTTGTACAGCATCGTGCTCGCCAGCAGGGGATGACGCAACTCCCTGACCAGCCCAAGCATGACCTCACGGCGGACAACGAGGTCGAGGATCTCCTCGGAGTGACCGGTCCGGACCACCAGCCGGACATTCGGATGGCGTGTGGCGAACCGGGCGAGGAGGCCGGGCAGGACGTAGGTCCCAACCGCCGGGGCCGTGCCGATCGTCAGCTCGCCGGCCACGCCGCGATGGATTCCGGAGACAAGCTCACCACCGTCGCGCAGTGCGCCGGCCGCCCGCTCGGCATACGGCAGGAAGCCGCGGCCGGCGTCGGTCAGTGCCATCCCGCGCCTCGACCGATCGAACAGCGGGGTGCCGAGTTCGGCCTCGAGGGCATGCAGGCGGGCCGTGAGGGTCGGTTGGCTGATGAACAGGCCGGCCGCCGCTCGCCCCAGGTGGCCGAGTCGAGCGACTTCGAGAAACCCTTCGACCTGAGAGAGAAGCATGGTTCCGATCCAGTCCCGGGATGGCTTGAACCATCAACAATCCCGATGAATACAATCATATCATTCGATTGGACCGATGGTCTGGTCCCGGTCATCATGCATCTCTCACACGGAGGCGCAGGTGATGCAACACGGTGGCCCGGCTGAAGGGACGGCCATGGAACTTCGAGAGCGACGGGCTGCGGACCCATGGCGGTTCGGCCGCGGCCCGGCATCCGAGGACGGCACAAGTTGGGCCCGGTCTGCCGGGTTCCGGGCGCCAGCCGGTCATTCAGCCGTCGAAGTGGTGGACTGTGAATGCCCCGGCGACTGCCTCCGCGACCATGAGAACGAGTAGGCCGTCCTTCGAGACGCAGGTCGCGGCCGCCAATGAGTGGTTCGCCGGGTCCCGCTTCGACGGCATCGTCCGCCTGCACACCGCCCGTGAGGTAGCCGAGCAGCAGGGCACCATCGAGGCGGACTACACGGTCGCCCGAATCGCGGCCGAAGGGTTCTACGCTCGGCTGCGTGAGCTGTTCGCCGAGGGCGGACAGATCACGACCTTCGGGCCCTACTCGCCCGGTCAGGCCGTGGTCATGAAGCGAATGGGCATCGAGGGCATCTACCTGGGCGGCTGGGCCACCTCGGCCAAGGGATCGCACTCGGAAGACCCGGGCCCGGACCTTGCGAGCTATCCACTCAGCCAGGTTCCCGACGAGGCGGCCGGATTGGTTCGCGCTCTCCTCACGGCCGACAAGAACCAGCATTTCGCACGCGGCCAGATGGACGAGGAACAGCGTCGAACGACGCCGGAAGTCGACTTCCGCCCGTTCATCATCGCCGACGCGGACACGGGGCATGGCGGTGACGGGCACGTTCGGAACCTCGTCCGCCGCTTCGTGGAGGCCGGGGTGCCGGGCTATCACATCGAGGATCAGAAGCCTGGCGCCAAGAAGTGCGGCCACCAGAGCGGCAAGGTGCTGGTTGCCCAGGACGAGCAGAACAAGCGGCTCAATGCCGCCCGGCTGCAGCTCGACATCATGCGCGTGCCCGGCATCATCGTCGCCCGGACCGACGCCGAGGCAGCCACCTTCCTGGACAACCGCAGCGATGAGCGCGACCAGCCGTTCATCCTGGGAGCCACGAACCTGGCCCTGCCGAGCTACCGGGTCGGGTTCCTGGCGATCCTCAAGGCGCTCCACGAGCGCGGGTTCGACGAGATCCGCGGTCACCTGCTGTTCGCGGTGCCCGACGGTGAATGGCACAAGGCCGCCGCCTGGCTCGAGCGGGTGGGGCTCATAGCCCTGATCGAACAGAACGCCCAGCTCGCGCGTGGCGCCGGCGTCGCAACCTCGCCCGCAAGCGTGCTTGACGCCATCGACGCCCGCTATTCGGAGATCTGGCAGGCGGCCGCGGGTCTGCGGACGTACGGCGAGGCTGTCGCCGACGTCCTCCAGTTCCGGATCCTCGAGGGCGAGCCGGTCGACACGACCCTCGAAGCGTGGCGTGCCTTCGCCCGCCGGGCATCCTTCGCCGAGGTCCGCGAGAAGGCCGACTCGCTCGATATCCGGGTCAGCTGGGATCCCGAGCTGCCCAAATCGCCCGATGGCTACTACCAGGTCCAGGGCGGGATCGACTATGCCATCGCCAAGTCGCTTGCTGCCGCACCGTTCGCGGATCTGCTCTGGATGGAGACGAAGACCGCGGATCTCGACGACGCCGCCAGGTTCGCCGGGGCGATCCATGCGCAGTATCCCGACAAGATGCTGGCCTACAACCTGTCACCATCGTTCAACTGGGACACCACCGGGCTGACCGACGACGAGATGCGCGGCTTTCCGGAGGCGCTCGGCAAGCTCGGCTTCGTCTTCAACTTCATTACCTACGGCGGCCACCAGATCGATGGCCTCGCCGCTGAGGAGTTTGCAACCGCCCTGCGTGAGGACGGGATGCTCGCCCTGGCCCGCCTCCAGCGCAAGTTCCGGCTGCTCGAGTCGCCCTATCGCACCCCCCAATCCCTGGTCGGCGGAGACCGCCTGGACGCGGCACTGCTGGCCGCCTCCGGGCGGACGGCCGCCACGAAGGCGATGGGCAAGGGCTCCACCCAGCACCAGCATCTCGTGCAGACCGAGGTCCCGACCAGGCTGCTGGAGGAGTGGCTGGCCACCTGGACGAGCCGCTGGGAGTGGCCGGGAAGGATCCGGGTCGAGCTGCGGCCGCACACGGCCGGATCGGACCTCCTGGAGCTGCGTGTACTGGACGAGGCGGGCGCGACCCTGGCCAACGTGATTTTCGCCAGCATCCTCGATCGCCGGGGCCGCAGCATCCTCTCGATCCGCGACCAGAACACGGCACCGTCGATCCGCAGACGACGGCTGATGACCCTCGTCCAGCTGTTCCTGATCCATCGCTATCGGGCCGATTCGCTGCACTACCTGACCCCGACCGAGGACAACCAGTCCCAGACCCAGCGGATGCAGGCACTCGGCATCTTCACCGTCGTGCGCACGGAGATCGGCCAGATCATCGTTGCCGACGTCGACCGCGAGCGCGTGGCCGAGCTGGTCGGGGCCGACGGGGAGGCGCTCGCGGAGCTCATTGGGAAACCGATCGCACAGCCGGCCTAGGGACGCCGGGCTCAGTCGGGCGGATCCGCGAGTCTCGCCAGTTCGGCGAAGCGGCAGAACGCGTTCGCCAGGCGCATCCCCTCGGGTGTTCGGGCGCGCACGCGGAGCAGATCCGGCGACGCGACGACTAGCGCGACGCACCGAGCACGCGACGTCGCCACGTTGAGTCGATGTCGGCTGTACAGGAAATCCATGCCGCGCGGTGCGAGCTCCGGGCTGGACGTGGTCAGCGAATAGATGCTGATCGGCGCCTCCTGGCCCTGGAACTTGTCGACCGATCCGACTCGGGCCTCAGCCGGCAGAAGCCGCCGGATCGCCCCCACCTGCGCGTTGTAGGGCGCCACGATGAGCACCTCCGCCCAGGTCACCGGGTGGACGTCGCCATGGTCGTTGACCCATGTCGCGCCCCCCTGGACCAGGCTGCGGGCCAGCCCGGCCACGGCCTCCGCCTCGATCGGCGATTCGTTGTCGGCGCCCCGTGTCGCGACCTCCAGGAGGCGAGGGCCGACGCCATCGAGCAGGGGCTCCGCGGCCTGGAGCCGCTGGACGTCGAGGTGACGCTCCGGCTCGAGGCGATCGTCGTAGAACACCTCGGACGTGAAGGCGCACAGCGCCGGATGGAGCCGCCAGGTCGTTTCGAGGAAGAGCCCCTGGGCCGGTGGCATCGTGGCCGCATCGCCCAGGACGTGGGCGAGGGCCGACCGCTCCGCACCCGGCGGATGACTCCCGGTGAGTGGCTGATCGAGCTGCTGCGGGTCACCCAGCAGGACCAGGCTGCCGGCGGCCCCTGCCATGGCCAGGACATTGGCCAGCGAGATCTGGCCGGCCTCATCGACGAACAGGACATCCACGGCCCCGGCCAGCCTGGGTGATGCCCACAGCCACGACGTCCCGGCGGCCAGGTTCGCCCGGCCATCGCCCAGGTGGGCGGCGACCTGGCCGGGATTGTTCGCCCGGGTGACGAGCGGGTGGGCCAGTTCCACCCCCGCTTCGGCGCGCTGGGTGGCGCTCACCTCGACCTCTTCCAGGTTGGCCGCGTCGAGGACCGTCCGCAGCAGGTTGCCGATGACCTTGTGGCTCGTGCCGGTGATGCCGACCCGCTTGCCCGCCCTGAGCAGCGAGCAGATCATCCGGGCGCCGCTGTAGGTCTTGCCCGAGCCGGGCGGGCCCTGGATCGCCAGGACCGTGCGCTCGAGCGCGAGGGCCAGCCGGCGCGCACCATCGAGATCGAGTTCGCCATCCCGGCACAGGTGCGCGCCCGGTTCCTGGCCGACGCGCGGTGGCCGTCGGAGCAGCAGGTCCCGCGCCGCCTGGTGCGGCCCGGGACCGTCGATCCCGTGCGCAAGAACCCATTCGCCGAGCTCGAACAGACGACGCTGATGTTCCGGGGTGGGGATCCACGGCAAGGGCACCACGGCGACGGGATGGGAATCGGCCGGCGAACGCCTGATGTCGACGGTCAACCTCGCCGGATCGACCGCCACGAGGTCGCCGATCGCCCAGTCGAAGGGCGCACCGTCGGGTTCGTCCTGCTTGCGCCGCGGATCGTACAGCCGACCTCGACCGAGATCGTATTCCTGGGCCGGGAAGGTGTAGCGCCAGGTCTGCTTGCCGTTGTCCGCCTCGTCGATCGGACCGACCGGTTCGAGCCATCCGATCGGATCGTCCTCGTCGACGAGCTGCTCGGGGGTGAGGTCCATCAGGCGGTGAAACTCCCACCACGTCGACTTGTCCTCGCGCCGGTGCCAGCCGAGCAGCTGGGCCAGCAGCCAGCGCGCGTGCTGTTCGCCGTTTCGCCCGGCCGGATCGGTGGGAACATCTGCGATGAGGCGGTAGACCAGGGCCTGGACGCGCGCCTGGGCGTCGGTCAGCTCCCGCGGCAGGTGATCCTGGCGCTTGCCCGGCCGCGGCACCGCCTGGCCGCTCAGGTGGGCGAGCTCCGCGCGCCGCTCCTCCAGCCAGTCTCGAAGCCGGGCGTTGCTGACGACGTCGTCGCGGTTGTAGCGCTCGATCCGGTCGAGGTGCGTCGCCTCCGGCCGCTCGCCCTCGCCGAGCTCCAGCCACTGCTCGAAGGCCACGATGCTCGAGCCCGCGTCGCGCAGCCCGATCTCCCGGGTGAAGCCGTAGAACTGTTCCATCTGCTTGATCGAGTAGCTCTCGACCGAGGCGCGCAGGGATTGCTTGACGGCGTGCAGCAGGTCGATCAGGACGCCCTGGCGCAACAGGCGATCGACCTCCGCTTCGCGCGTGCCGTAGCGACCCATCAGGCGCTTCAGGGCGGTCGGCTCGTACGGAGCGTAGTGATAGACGTGGAGCGTCGGCTCCTGCTCGAGCCGCGCCATGATGAAGTCGATCAGGCGCTCGAACGCCCGGCGTTCACCGTCCAGCGAGAACTGATCGGCCTCGTCGCGCGACCAGATCGCGCTGAACGTGCCGTCCGTCTCGAGCATCCCGAACAGGTAGTCGAGACCGTCGTCGAAGGCGAACGGATCGCCTTCGATGTCGAAGAACAGGTCCGCCGGCGAGGGCGGCGGCAGGATCGCCAGGCCGCGGCCGGCTGCGATTTCGGTTCCCGGTTCGGGCCTGAACAGCTCGTACCTTGGCCACAGCTCGCGGCGGCCCTGGAGCTGGACCCGGGCCTGTTCGTGCACGCGCAGGAGCGCGCCATCGCTCGTTCCGTCCAGGCGCGGGCTCATGGGCAGGGCGAGTTCGCCGAGGGCTTCCAGGGTCGCGACTCCGCGGCCAGCCAGGGCCAGCCGCTGGCGGGCTGAGATGCCCGCGACCAGGCTGAGATGATCGTCCGTGCGGCGGCGGGTCACGCACTCGGCGGCCCATCGACAGACGTCGCAATGTTCGACTGGTTCCGGGTAGGTCGCCGCGGGTGGATAGGTCGCCGCGGTCTCGTCCGCCATCGCGTCCAGGAATCGATCGCGGGCGCTGCGGTAGTAGGCCATGTAGTCGTCGACCCGGAACCGCTCCACCGCCCGGGCGCTGCCGCCGAGTGCGACGTGGAGCCATTCGGGCCGGACGCCCTGGATGGCCTCCAGCTGGTCGATGTAGGAGCAGATCTGGAGGATCGCGCTCGCCTTGACGTGGCGGGCCAGCTTCGTGTCGGCCACCTCGTAGTGGTAAGGCCCCCAGCGCGAGGGGCGCTCCGGTGCGTCCACCCGGAGCAGGAAGTCGGCATGGCCGCGAAAGGTGCCATCGAAGAAGGTCGCCTGGTAGATGACGTCGGCGCCGGCGGCCATCGCCTCGATCGTCTTCGCTGCGGCCGCTCGCAACTGCTCGGCGCGGTCGGCGCTTGAGCCGTCGAGCTCGATCGTGACCGCGGATCGACCCTGGGCCTGGAGATCGGCCAGGAAGCGTGCCTCGTGCTGGAACCCGCGCCGGCGGATGATGTCCAGCTCCGGATCGTCGCGGAACGGCCGTTTGACCAGGCCGGCGGAGGCCGCCCGATCAAGCTGGGTCAGATGCTCGCAGGCCAGGTAGGCGACGAGGTCCGTGGCCGAATAGACGAGCCGGCCGTCGATGCGATCCATACGGCTGAACCGTAGCAGCGCACCGCGTCAGCTCGCCTGGCAGGGCCGCCGATGCGTCGTGCGGGCGAGTCAGTGGGTGCGGCGAACGTACCCGCAGATGGGACAGCGCGCGACGTCGCCGGCCGGATCGAGCTCGAGGAAGCTGGTGCAGCCATTCGTGCCGCAGTAGAGCTGCGCGGCGGCCGCGGTGCGGCGGCGCAAACGGCGCATGGAGGAGGCGCGTCCGGTGACGGACGATTGGGTGGAACGAGACATCATGGTGATTGGTTGTCTGCTTTCTGGCGCGCCGTCATCGCGTGATTGAGCGATCGGCTGCGCGGCCGGGTCGTGCTCCCATGGCCGATTCTGGCTGGGAGCGATGCATGAGTTGTCTCCGCGTCTTTGCCGGGAGCGGGGATTGGTCGCTCTAACCGGGTCATCGCGTCAGACTGGTTACTCAAGGAGTATGGCCGGAGCCGCGTGATTCGTCAACCGTATGTACTCGTCCAGTACGTCCGTTACAGGTCGATGCCAGGGGAGGCCAGGCATTGGGCCGGTGTCACGGACGTATCTGGACGCGATCACCGTACTTCTGTCAGCCATCACGAACGACGACCCCGATGATCTCCTCGCCATAGCGATCGAGCTTGGTCGGCCCGATCCCCGGCACCCGTCGCAGGTCCGCCATCGACCGTGGCCGACGTTCCGCGATCGCCTCGATCGTGGCGTCGTGGAAGACGATGAACGGCGCGACAGCGTCAGTGCGAGCACGGGCCGCTCGCCAGGCACGGAGCGCGTTCGACAGGGGTGACCGGTCGGTTGGGTCGACCTTCGGAGGTCGCGCGGGTCCTGGGGCGCGCGACGCCTCGCCCGCTACTCGCGCCCGCGCGGTCGACGGCGGCACGAGCCCGTCGAGGAACCGCGAGCGCCTGCGCCGGCCCTCACGACCCGACGCGCCGCTCCGCGTTGTCGCCCACGACAGCCAGAGGTGGCGCCGCGCCCGGGTGATCCCGACATAGATGAGGCGGCGCTCCTCGGCCAGCTCGTCCGGTTCGCTCGCCTGGCGTATCGGGAGGGTGCCCTCCTCAAGCGCCGGCAGGAAGACGGCGTCCCACTCGAGGCCCTTGGCCCGGTGGTAGGTGAGCAGCTCGACGCCGGCCGCCTCACCGCCTGCCTCGATCGCGGTCCGACGCTCAATTTCGGCGAGGTACGCGGGAACGCCCGCCGCCGGATCCGCCCGGACGACATCGTCGGCCAGCTCGAGGAGCGTGACGACCGCCCCGTGCCGCTCGCTGGCACCCCCGCTATCCGGAACGTGGTCGCGGCGGACGCCGAGTTCCCGTTCGAACGCGGCCGCCAACCGAAAGGCCAGGGCTTCAGCGCTGTCGAAGCGACCGAGCGAATGCGCGACCCGGATGGCCCGGCGTACTTCCGGCCGAGCGAAGAACCGCTCACCCCGAACATGGAACGGGATCCCGGCCGCTCCCAGCGCGCTCTCGATCGCGGGGAGCTGGGCATTCGTGCGCACGAGGATTGCCATGGCTCCGTGCGGAAGCCCGGTTCGCGCCAGCGCGCGGATCGCGTCCCTCATGCCCGTCAGCTCGAGCTCGTCGGACGGGAATCCCGCGATCCTCGGAGCGGGTCCAGCGGGCAGGCTCGCCACGAGGCGCTTGGGTGGCCTCAGCCGTGCTCCGATCTCGCGCTCATCGACCGCCCTACGACCGGCCGCCAGGACACGATTGGCCAGTCCCAGGATGTCCGGCGTCGAGCGGAAGTTGGTCTCGAGGGTCACGAACTTCGCGCCGGGGTAGCGCGCCTGAAAGCCGGTCAGGTATTCGCTGGTGGCCCCGGTAAAGGTGTAGATCGTCTGGTCCTCGTCGCCGACGACGGCGAGATCCTGCCGCCCGCCCAGCCATGCGTCCAGGAGCGCAGCCTGGAGCGGGTTCGTGTCCTGGTATTCATCGACCGAGAACCACCGATAGCGATCGCGGACCTCGGCCGCGACGGTCGCGTCCGACTCGATCAGCTCGATCGTCCGATCGAGCATGTCCTCGAAGTCGATCAGCCCAGTCCGTTCGAGGGCGGCCTGATAGCGGCGGAAGAGGCCAGCCATCAGGTCGAGCGGCAGTGACGCATCACGCCCGAGCGCACTGGCCCGGTCGATGTAGTCGGCCGGTCCGATCCGGCGTGCCTTGGCCCACTCGATGTCGGCCGCCAGGTCGCGCACCGCCAGGAAGCGATAGCCGCCGGGCAGCCCGGCAGCCATTGGAATGAGAATAGGGACCTTGGACGCGGCGATCCCCGGCGGGTCCAGGCCGTGAATTCGCGGCCAGAAATGACGGAGCTGGCGGAGCGCCGCGGCATGGAACGTCGCGGCGGTCACACCTGGGTGGCCAAGCTCCACCAGGCGCGACCGCATTTCCCCAGCGGCCTTGTCCGTGAACGTAACGACCAGGGCGTCGCGCGGGCGCACGATCCCGGTCGCGAGGGCATACGCCACCCGCCGCGCGATGACCCGCGTCTTGCCCGTCCCGGCGCCGGCCAGGATGCACAGCGGCCCGGACGTCGTCGTGACCGCCTCACGCTGGGCAGGATCAAGGTCGGCGAGGAGGGCATCGGCATCGCGCGCTGGCACCAGTCCATCGTACCGGCGCGGTCTTCACCGCCGATCAACCAGGCCCTGCACAACAGCCCAATGCAAAACGACCTGTTCGCAAGGTCCATCCGGGCCGTATGCTCGTGGCTCGCAGGCCGCGGGCGGACGTCCCGGCAGGCCAAGCCATATGAGGGAGGATTGATGGATCAAAGCGGATCGACCGAAGACCCCGCAACGCCTGCACCGCCCGCGACGCCGGCACCACCGGTCGGTGGCTGGGCTGCCCCGCCACCGCCACCCGCCCAGGCCGGGCCGGCCGGCTTCGTCTACGCGGACGTCCCGAATCGGGCGATCGCCTACATCATCGACGCGATCCTGGTTGGCATCGTCGTCGTGATCATCAGCGGGATTCTTGCCGGCATCGGACTCTCGTCAGGGTCGTTCACGCCAGGCACGCTCAACTTCTCGGTCAACTACGTTGGCCTGATCGTGTCGGGCCTGATCGGGGCGGCGATCAGCGCTGCCTATTTCGTCTACACCTGGACGAGCATGCGAGGCACCGTGGGCATGAAGGTCCTGGGCATGCAGATCGGGAATGCCGGTGACGGCAAGACGCTCACGATGGACCAGGCCACGAGGCGCTGGCTGGTGATCGCGGCACCGGGCATTCTCGCCCAGGTGCTTTTTGTCCTCCCGGCGATTGGGACGGTCCTTGGCCTGCTTGCCTTCGGCTGGTTCATCTACCTGCTGTGGACGACCTACAGCAGCCCGACCAAGCAGGGTTTCCACGACAAGTTCGCGAACACGATGGTGGTCAAGGCGGCCCGAACCGCAGGCTGACCGCGGCCCCCACCACCGGCATCACCGCCAGGCGCCTGACGCCCCGGCTCAGCCGGGGCGTCGTTCCTGTTAACCCCTAGAAGGGCGGCCACGGCACCGCCGGCCAGGCCGGCGATGGGAGCGGGAAGCAGCCGGACGCGAGCAGTTCGTCCGTCCGCCGAATCGTGGCGCGAACTTCGGTCCGCGACAGGAGCGCCCGCAGTGACGTGCCCAGCTCGCGATCGAGGGCGAGCCTGATCCGCTCCAGCCCAGCGAGCTCGTCGGGCTCGAACGGCTGGCCACGCCAGCCCCACAGGACCGTGCGCAGCTTGGGCACGGCCGAAAAGCAGACGCCGTGGTCCACCCCGTGGATCTGCCGGCCGCCGTCGACCGGCAGGATGTGCCCGCCCTTGCGGTCCGTGTTGTTCATGACCGCGTCGAGCGCCGCCATTCGGCGAAGTCGCGGATCGTCCTCGACGACCAGTGCCACGACGTCGACCGCGGGATCCGACTCGACGAACGACTGGACCATGCCCTCGCCGAACGGGCCGTCGCGCAGGACGGTGGGTGGGACGATCTCCCAGCCGGACGCCTCGGAGACGTGCCAGGCGGCGACCTCGCGCCGGGCCAGGGTGCCGTCGGGGAAGTCGCTCAGCGGGCGCTCACCCAGGATCGGCTTGTAGATCGCATTGAGCCGCCGTGGCGGCGCCGGGTCGGGGCAGATCTGGCTGACGGCCACCAGCATCGCGTTGTTGGACGACCCGACGATCCGGCCGACGACCTCGATCTCGCCGTCGCGCAGCACGTCCAGGGTCGCGGCGCGATCCAGCACGAGGCCGCCGGCTAGTTGACGTACTGGCCGTTGCGTCGCGGGCAGATGTGGCCGTGCGGATCGAGGGGCGCACCGCACAGCAGGCAGGGCGGGCGACCGGCGGCCACCAGCCGGGCGGCCCGGCTGACGAAGGAGCGTGCTGCCGCGAGGCTGATCCGGACACGCAGCAGATCGGGGCCGTCGTCGTCCTCGTCGTCCTCGTCGGGGTCGATCGGCTCGCCGTCCTCCGACTGGGCGCGGGCCTCGACCAGGACCTTCTCGGCCCCGCCGTCCCAGCCGAGCGTGAGCGAGCCCGCCCGGAACGCCTCATTGAGTGGTTCGTCGAGCGGCGCGCGGTCATCGCCGGCATCCGGCGGAGTGACAGCCGCCTCGGCCACGCCTTGGTGCTCCAGCTCGGCGATGAGGGCGCCGAGACGATCCGCCAGCACCGCGACCTGGCTCTTCTCCATGACGATCGAGACGACGTGCGGGCCTTCGCGGGCCTGGAGGAAGAACGTCCGATCACCCGGTTCGCCGATCGTGCCGGCCACGAAACGTTCCGGCGGATCGAACAGGTAGCGTCGTCGAGGCATGGCCGGACTCTATACCGAATTGTCGCCGGCGATGGTTCAGCCGACCTCGACGGTCACGGAGTGCCAGCCACGCGCCCCGTCGGGGGCCGGGCGGCTGCGAAGCTCGGTCTGAGTCTCGCCGGTGCCATCGGTCGCCCGGACCTGGATAAGGTGCCGCCCTGGCGTGGCCATCCATTCGCGGACCCACTGGACCCAGGTCGCATCGGAGATCGGGGCAGAGAGTCGCGCCTCCTGCCAGTTGCCATCGACCGCAACCTCCACCCCGGCGATGCCCCGATCGGGCGCCCAGGCGATTCCCGCGATCTGCACCGTGCCCGCGGCCACCCGTCCGCCCCGCGGGGTATCGATTCGCGCCTGGGTCAGGATCGGCGCCTCCTTCGCCCAGCCCAGCGGCACCCAGTAGCCTTCGAATGACTCGAGAGTGGTCAGCTCCAGCTCCGCCAGCCACTTCGTCGCCGAGACGTAGCCGTACAGGCCGGGCACGATCAGGCGCGCCGGGTAGCCGTGCGCCGGCGGGAGCGGTTCGTCGTTCATCTTCAGCGCGATCATCGGCTCGCGCGACTCATCCATCAGCCAGGCCGTTGGCATCCCCGCCGTCCAGCCGTCTACCGAACGGCCAACCAGCTGCGTCGCCGAGGCCTGGACACCAGCCAGCTCGAGCACGTCGCGCAGGCGGACGCCGGTCCACTTCGCGTTGCCGACCAGGTCGCCGCCGACCTCGTTGCTGACGCAGGCGATGGTCACGTACTGCTCGAACATGGGCAACCCGATCAGCT
>JBKKDW010000209.1:0-2674 GCA_046708025.1 Candidatus Limnocylindrales bacterium | reverse complement strand
GTCCAGGTCCTGCCACTGAGCGCCGCCCGCGACATGCGCGATCCGACGCGCCGAATCGATGTCCACGCCACGCATGGGCGAAAGGTCGGCGACGATCACGCCCTCGACCATCGCCGTCCCGGCAACGCTGTGCCCGCCGCCGCGGATCCCGAGCACGAGGCCGTCCTCGCGCGCCGCCTCGATCACCGCGCGCACGTCGGCGTCGCTGGTGCAACGGACGATCGCCGCGGGACGCCGATCGATCAGGCCGTTGAAGGTCCGGCGCGCGTCGTCATAGTCGGGCGCGTCGGGCCGGATGACGCGTCCATCGATCGCTCGGTCGAGCCATGCCAGCCGGGCCTCGTCCACGGCCGGAGTATAGGTGTGTCTCGTCTCCGGAAACGGGTGACCTGGGCGGGAACAGGTCACACTGTCCGGCGTTAGCCTTGCCTTGCGCCCCCCGTGGCTGCGGAAGATGGATGCACGATCAGGTCACGGTGACAAGCCAGGGGCGAGGTGCCTGGGAGAACCTGGAACGTGCAGCCATGGCCTACGTGGATCGCGGCCCCCCGCGGGCTAGAATGGCCTCGGTCGCGCAAGCCGGGACCGTCGGCCGACGTCGCGAACGCGCGTCGCTCCTGCTTGGCGGCGTCCCTGGCGATCCTCGTGGCCCCGCCCTGCAGCGGTCCCTGCAGACGCAGTTTACGGTACAGGCGGGGAAGGAGCGCGTGCCATGGCGGAGACGTTGGTTGGTTCCGTCCTGAGTCTCTGGCGGTACCCGGTCAAATCGATGATGGGTGAAGAGCTGAACGCCGTCGATGTGACCGAGCGGGGGCTGCTCGGCGATCGGGCGTATGCGCTGGTCGATCAAGAGACCGGCAAGGTCGCCAGCGCGAAGTTCCCGCGCAAGTGGCCGACGCTCTTTGATCATCGGGCGGCGTTCGTGGACGTGCCGCAGCTCGGACAGGCACTGCCGTCGGTGCGCATCATTGTCCCGGACGGCCGGCACGAACTAGGCGGCGGCGAAAGCCCGACGGAAACCATCCACCAGCTGCTGTCCGACGAGCTGGGCAGGGAGGTGACCCTCGCGAAGGTGCCACCCGACTCGCCGAGCCTCGAGGAGTACTGGCCGGATATGGAGGGCCTCGCCTTCCGCGAGACGGTTACGGACGAGTCGATGCCAACGGGCACGTTCTTTGACATCGGCATCGTCCACCTCCTGACGACGGCGACGCTCGACCGACTGCGCGAGCTCAATCCGCAGGGGCGCTTCGAGGTACGCCGGTTCCGCCCGAACATCGTCGTCGCGCCGATCGAGGGTGCTACCGGGTTCATCGAGAACGACTGGGTGGGTCGGTCGGTGGGGTTCGGCGAAGGAGCGGACGAGGTACGCCTGCGCATCACCCAACCCTGCACACGCTGTGTCATGACGACCCTCGCTCAGGGCGACCTGCCGAAGGACCCGGGGATCCTACGGGCGGCCGCCCAGCACAACGATGTGAACGTGGGCGTATACGCGACCGTCCAGCGCTCGGGCCGGATGCGGCGTGGAGACGCGATCAAGCTGCTGGATTGAGGCCACTGGCTGTGCTGGCCCGTGGTTGCTGCACGATGGGTTCGTAGTGTCGCTGGGGTCGAAGCCGCTCGCTACGCCCTTGACGCCAGTCGCCATGGTAAGTCCGCCAAGAGTCGGCGGTCCATGATTGCCACGGCCCTCGTGCGATCGCCCATGATCCTGGAGGCCCGCACGCGAGCATCATCGGCGAGCCACGCGACCCGCTCCGCGACGCGCTCGGTCTCCTACCCACCCGTCCGGTTCCGGTGGACCGGCGCGGCCGGGCCTTCGGTCCTCGGGGTGGCGCCATGAGTTCCGCAACGCGTAGGTGATCATCTCGGGATCACTTCTGGCCATAGCCGCGCTGGTTCAGGGCCGGCCGGATGCAGGGTGGTAGCATCCCGGCCATGCATGTCGAGATGGGTGTCGACGACAGCACTGGCCGCCTCACCTCGCCTCTCGGCACGGACCCAGCCGCGACCGGAGCCAAGGCCGAGCGTCCGGACCGCCCAATGATCGAGGTCCGGGACGCGCACAAGTCCTTCGGGTCGCTGCACGTCCTCAAGGGCGTCTCGATGTCGGTGGCCCGTGCCGAGGTGGTGGTGGTGATCGGACCGTCGGGGTCCGGTAAGTCGACGCTTCTTCGATGCGTGAACCGACTCGAGACCGTGGACCGGGGCGAGGTCATCGTCGATGGCCAGTCTCTGAGCGCGCCGGGTATCGATGTCAACAGCGTCCGAAAGGAGATCGGCGTTGTCTTCCAGTCGTTCAACCTGTTTCCCCACATTACGGTCCTCCGAAACCTCACCATCGCCCCGATGTGGGTCCGCAAGCTCGACCGCGCGGCCGCCGAGGATCGCGCCCGAGCCCTGCTCGAGAAGGTCGGCATCCCGGACAAGGCGGACGCTCGTCCGACGCAGCTCTCGGGCGGCCAGCAGCAGCGTGTGGCGATCGCCAGGGCGCTCTGCATGGAGCCCAAGATCATGCTTTTCGACGAACCGACCTCGGCCCTTGATCCGGAGATGATCAAGGAGGTCCTCGATGTCATGAAGGCGCTCGCCCACGAAGGGATGACGATGATGGTCGTCAGCCACGAGATGGGCTTCGCCAGAGAGGTCGCCGATCGGGTCCTGTTCATGG
>JBKKDW010000208.1:0-14533 GCA_046708025.1 Candidatus Limnocylindrales bacterium | reverse complement strand
ACGGCCCGGGCGTGGCGCTCATGTAGATCGCCTGGTGGACGGTCGCCTCGAATTCCTCGAAGGTGAGTGGCCGATTGTCCAGGGCGGACGGCAGGCGAAAGCCGAAGTCGACCAGGATCTCCTTGCGCGTCCGGTCGTTCTTGTACATGCCCACGACCTGCGGGATGGTCATGTGCGACTCGTCCACCACCAGCAGCCAGTCCGGCGGAAAGTAGTCCAGCAGCGTCCACGGCCGTGAGCCGGCCTCGCGCCTGGACAGATGGCGGGAATAGTTCTCGATGCCCGTGCAGTAGCCGAGCTCGCGCATCATCTCGAGGTCGAACGTCGTCCGCTGGCGCAGGCGGGCGCCCTCGAGAACGCGGCCCTCGGCTTCGAGCTGGCCGACCCGGACCTCCATCTCGGCGTCGATGTCGACGATCGCCTCCTTGAGCTTGTCGCCCGGCGTGACATAGTGGGTCGCCGGGTAGACGTTGGTCTCCTTGCGCTCGGCCAGCAACTCGCCGGTGAGCGGGTCGAGTTCGGTGATCCGCTCCACCACGTCGCCGAAGAACTCGATCCGGACGACGGTCTCCTCCGACGCCGGCTGGAGCTCGAGGGTGTCGCCGCGGACCCGGAACCGGGCACGGCTGAGGGCCTGGTCGTTGCGTTGGTACTGGAGGTCGACCAGATGGCGCAGGACGGCGTCCCGACGGTACTGCCCTCCGACCCGCAGCTTCAGGACGGTCGCGCCGTAGTCGACCGGCGCGCCGAGGCCATAGATGCACGAGACGGAGGCGACGATGATGACGTCGCGGCGTTCGAACAGGGCATGGGTCGCGGCGTGCCGGAGCCGATCGATCTCGTCGTTCCGGGACGAGTCCTTCTCAATGTAGGTATCGCTCCGCGGCAGATAGGCCTCGGGCTGGTAGTAGTCGAAGTAGCTGACGAAGTATTCGACGGCATTCTCGGGGAAGAACTCCCGGAACTCGGCGTAGAGCTGGGCCGCCAGCGTCTTGTTGTGGGCCAGGACGAGCGTGGGCCGGTTGGCCCGGGCGATGACCTGGGACATCGAGAACGTCTTGCCCGAGCCTGTGACCCCGAGCAGGACCTGGTGGTTGAAGCCCCTTGCGATGCCGTCGGCAAGGGCATCGATCGCCGCAGGCTGGTCCCCGGTCGGTTCAAATGGGGCATCGAGCTTGAAGTCCGGCATCTCGCCAGTCTACCAAGACCGGCACGAACAGAACAGGCGTTCAGTACACCTGCCCGCGGCTCAGTCGCTGCCCCTCGCGAGCGCCTCGTCCAGCGCCGCCTCCATGAGTCGCCGCGTCTCGATTGGGTCGCCAGATGTATCGACCGTGCGCGAGGCCGCCGGCCCGATCTGCTCGACCGAGCCGGCCTGGGCCTCGACCCGTCGCGCCACGTCCTGGCCCCGCGTTCCGCGGCCGATGAGCCGGGCGCGCTGCACGTCCGGATCGCACTTGATCAACCAGACCTCATCGCACTCCGCGGCCAGACCACCCTCGACGAGCTTGATCGCCTCGATGATCACGGCCGTCGCGCCACCGGCATCGGCCTCGGCAACCGCGGCCAGGATCCGCGGTCGGACTGCGGGATGGACGATCGTCTCGAGATCGTGTAGCGCCGCCGCATCCGTGAACACCATCCCGCCCAGCGCCGCGCGATCGAGCTCACCAGTGGGCCCGAGCAGATCGGCCCCGAAGCGCGCCACTACCGCGTCCAGCGCCGGTGTTCCGGGATCGAGCACGTCACGCGCGATCCGATCGGCGTCGATGACGACTACGCCCGGGCGCTCGCCGAGCCAGCCCGCGATGGTCGACTTGCCGCAACCGATCGGCCCGGTCAGCCCGATCCGGATGGCCGGCCTGCCTGAGCTCGTAGCCCGGCCGGTCACGGCGCCCGCTCCTCGAGCACCAGCCAGGCATCCTCGGCCGTCGCCAGCGCCACCTCGATGTCCGCCAGCTCGCTGGTCACCCGCCGCACTTCCACGTAGTTTCCCGCCACCACCGGATCGGCCATCGCCAGCTCCAGGTGGTTCTTGCGCAGATTGAGCCGAGTCAGGTCCGAGTCCACCGCCGCTTTCTGCCGCCGATAGGCGTCCTTGGAGAGCTTCTCCTTCCTGACTCGGTGCCTCGGCGGCGGTGCCGCGGCCGTCGCGGCGAAGACGGTCGCGACCACTCCGCGACGGCCCCCGCCACGCATCCGGCCCGATTCGACCTCGAGCGCGCCGGCCATCGTCCAGCCACCGGCCACGGCCTGCCGCCAAGCCAGATAGCCACCGTCGAACGCGACCGCCGCCCCCTCGTCGACAACCCACAGCTTCTCGCACACCGTCTCGAGCAACCGCCGGTCGTGGGAAACCACCAGGAGGGTCGCCGGCGAGGTCGCCATGAACGCCTCGATCGCCTCCCGCGCCGGGATGTCCAGGTGGTTGGTCGGCTCGTCAAGCAGCAACAGGTTGGCGGGCATGATTCCGAGCAACGCCAGCTCGAGCCGCGACCGTTCCCCGCCCGAGAGCAGACGGACTTCCTTGAACGCGTCCTCTCCGCGGAACAGGAACCGGGCCAGGTACCGCCTCGCCTCGCCGGCTGTGACCGGGATCGCCTCGAGCAGCGCATCGAGCACGGTCGTCCCGGGGATCGCCGCGTCGCGCAGCTGGGCCAGGTAGCCGATCTGAACGGCGTGGCCGAAGACGATCGAACCACCCAGCGGCGGCAGGTCACCCGCGATCGTCCGCAGCAGGGTTGTCTTGCCGGCGCCGTTAGGCCCCACGATCCCGATCCGGTCGCCACGTTGGGCGGCCAGGAATGGCGCCCGCGCCACAAGGTGCTGCTCGGTGGTCGGCGAACCGTCCGGAGATACGGCGCCTCGGCCCGCCAGATACCCGATCGCCAGGTCCGCTAGCTGAAGGACGACCTCCCCCGAGCGCGACGGTCCCGTCCCGGCCAGTGCCTCGGTCGGGATCGCCAGCCTTCGTCCGGCCTTCGGCACATCGCGGCGCTCCGACTCCAGACGCTCCAGCCGCGCCTCATGTTCGTGCATCTTGCTGAACTTGCGGTGGCTGCGGTAGCGCTGGACCAGCTCGCGTTCCCGGGCGATCGCCTCGGCCTGCGTCTCGACATCCTTGACGGTCCGCGCGTCCCGTTCCTCCCGCTGGCGGTGGAACGCGCTGTAGTTGCCACGAAACGCGCTGAGCCGGCTGTCCCGTAGCTCCCAGATCCGGGTCACCGTGGCGTCGAGGAAGGCCCGGTCGTGCGAGGCGACGAGGAGTGAACCGCTCCGCCGTCGGAGGTGCTCCTCGACCCACTCGAGGGCGTCGAGGTCGAGGTGGTTGGTCGGTTCGTCGAGCAGCAGCAGGTCGGGATCGGCGATGACCAGGCGCGCCAGCGAGGCTCGGGTCTGCTCGCCACCGGAGAGCGCCGACGGCGGCTTGGCCCACTCGGCGCGGGTGAAGCCGAGACCACTCAACGCCGTCTCGACCCGCTGATCCAGGCTGTAGCCCCCGAGTACCTCGTACTCGTGCAGGAGAGCCGCATAGGCGGCCTCGGAGACACGGCCCTCGCGCTCGAAGATCGCCAGCCGCTCGGCCATCCGATCCAGGTGCGCCGCACCCGTGCGAACGGCCTGGCGGAGATCCGGCGAGGCCATGAAGGCCGCGTCGAAATGCGCCTCCTGGGCGAGCAGGCCCAGGCTTAGCCCCCGCTTGCGATGGACCTCCCCACGGTCGGGCTCATCGCGCCCGGCAGCGAGTCGCAGCAGCGTCGTCTTGCCGGCACCGTTCGGACCGACCAGCCCGATCCGATCACCCAAGGCCATCGATGCGTCGATTTCGTCGAGGATGACGAAGGTCCCAACCTCCCGGCTGACGCCCAACAGTCGGAGGATGCTCATCGCGCCGGCGATTCGTCGGTCATCGACGCCCGGGCAACCGCTCGACGCGTCGCAGCCGCGCGTTTCGTCCGCTCCGTGAGCGCACGGGACCCGGCTCGTCCGGGTCCGCCGGTCATCGAGCGCAGGATCGTTGCCGCGCCTTTCCGATCGGTCGCCGGGAGGCGCTGACACCACGAGCAGAGGTGGGTCGAACGCGCCCCGATGACCATTCGTTTGACCGCTCGCCCACAACGTGGACACGGTTCACCTGTCTGCTGGTAGACCTGTAGTCGCTCCTGCATCGAGCCATCGCCGTCAGGTGCGGTGTAGTCGTCGATCGAGCTTCCTCGCCGCTCGATCGCCTCGCTGAGGATCATCCGGATGGCCTCGTACAGCCGTCGCTCGTCGGGCGGCCGGAGCGTCCCGGCGGAGCGCAGTGGGTGGAGCCTGGCCGCCCACAGCGCCTCGTCGGCGTAGATGTTGCCGACGCCGGCGATGAACGACTGATCGAGCAGGAGCGGTTTCAGCCGGCCCTTGCGACGCCGAAGGCGGACCCGGAAGTCGCGCAGCCTGAACTCGGGATCGAGCGGTTCCGGGCCAAGCGCGGCGAAGACGCTGGCACCGCCGACTTCGGCCAAGAGTTCCCCGGACACGGGATCCCGGCCGTACAGGCCGACCCGGCCGAACTTGCGGATGTCGCGGAACCGAATCTCGCGGCCGTCGGCCAGCTCCAGCACGAGCCGGACGTACGGATCCTCGGGCGCCTCGGCTGCGACCACGAAGAGCTGCCCGGTCATTTTCAGATGGATCGTAAGCGCGGCGGCGCCTGACAGCTCAATGACGACCTGCTTGGCGCGCCGCCCCACGGTCTCAACGCGCCGGCCGGCCACGTTGTCGGCGAACGAGTCGGGCGAGTGGGAACGGAGCGTTCGAGCCCACGAACAGCGAGCGCCAACGACCGTCGCCCCCACGATCCGCGGCCGCAGGTCGCGCGCGACCGTCTCGACCTCGGGCAGCTCAGGCACGAATAGCTGCCATGGCCGCGAGGGCGGTGAGCAGGTCAGATTCCATGGTCAGCTCGCTCAAATGAGCGTGAGCGCCAGGTCGGGGGCTTCGTCCGCCTCGGCGGCCACTGCGTCGGCACGCGTCAGCGGCGTCATCGAGTCCCAGTCGTCGCCGACCTTGACATCAACAGTCAGCGGCACGTCCAGTGGCAGTGCCGTCTCCATCGTCTCGCGCAGGACTGGAATGAGCTGGTCCACCTCGTCACGCGGCACCTCCAGCAGCAGTTCGTCGTGGACCTGGAGGAGCGGGCGTGCCTTGAAGCCGCCGGCCCGCAGGCGCTCGTCGAGGCGGATCATGGCGATCTTGACGATGTCCGCAGCGGTCCCCTGGATCGGCATGTTGATCGCCATCCGCTCACCGGCGGCCCGCAGCGTCGGATTGCGGGCGGCCAGCTCCGGGATGTGGCGCTTCCGCCCCAGCAGCGTCGTGACGTAGCCCTGGCTTCGGGCCTGCTCCTTGATCGCGAGCATGTAGTAGCTGATCCCCGAGTACGTCGCGAAATAGGTGTTGATGAATGCCTGGGCCTCGGCGCGTGGAATGTTGGCCCGCGACGACAACCCGAAGTCGCTCAGGCCGTAGGCGATCCCGAAGTTCACCATCTTGGCCATCGAACGCTCACCCAGGGTCACCTCCGCCGGATCCTTGTGCAGGACGCGGGCAGCGGTCTCGCGATGGAGGTCGGCGTTGCGGGCGAACGCGTCGCGAAGGTGCTCGTCGCCCGAGACATGGGCCAGGATGCGCAGCTCGATCTGGCTATAGTCGGCAGCCACCAGGGTCAGGTCGGGCGCTCCGGCCACAAACGCCCGCCTGATCCGGCGACCGAGTGGCGTCCGGATCGGGATGTTCTGGAGATTTGGATCGGACGAGGAGAGGCGACCGGTCGCCGCCACGGCCTGGTGGAAGGTCGTATGGAGGCGGTCGTCGGAAGCAATCAGGGTCGGCAGCGCATCGACGTAGGTCGAGCGCAGCTTCGTGTAGATGCGCCACTCGAGCAGCTTGTCGATCATCGGATGCGCCGCGCGCAGGTCCTCAAGGACGGACGCGTCGGTCGAGTAGCCAGTCTTGGTGCGCTTGCCCTTGGGCAGGTTCAGCTCGAAGAACAGGATCTGCTCGAGCTGCTTGGGGCTGCCCAGGTTGAACTCGTGTCCGACGTCGAGGTAGATCTCGGCCTCGAGTCGTGAGATCTCGGCCGCGAACTCCGAGGCCAGCACCGTGAGCGCGTTGCGATCGAGCGCGATGCCCGTCGCCTCCATCCGGGCGAGGACGGCGATCAGGGGCAGCTCCAGTTCGGCGTACAGCCGGTCCAGGCCGTCGTCGGCGAGCCGGCGCTCCAGGGGGGCGCGGACGGCAATGGCGGCGAGCGCCTCGAGGCCCGCCCGCGCAGCGACGTCGAGCTCCGCCGTCGGCGGCAGGATCAGGTCGAGTTGTTCGGCCGCAACGTCAGCAATGGTCTGGCTGCGCAGCGAGGCGTTCAGCACGTAGGCTGCGATCTGCGTGTCGAACGCGACGGGCGTCGCCGGAGCACCAGGGTCATCGGCGATCCTGGCGACCAGCAGCGGTTTGACCTCGTGCGCAACGATGGGAACGCCGAGCCGATCCAGCAGCCGGCGAAGGGTCGCGACGTCCTCCGCACCCGCGACGGCGACCGTCCGGCCATCGGATCCGGCCAGCGCGAGAGCCAGGGGCGTCCCCTTCCTGGGCCGCGGGTCATCCTGGACCAGGCCGGCCCCGACCGCGGGCTGCGACGCCAGCCATTCCTCGAGGGCGTCGATGTCGACGCCGGCGTGGACCTCGATCCGGGAGGGATCTGCGATGGCCGCGGCGAGCGCGGCCGGCAGATCACCCGGCTCGACGATCGTGACCTCGCTGCCCAAGTCCGAAGCAGCCGTTGGCACCCCTGACACGGCCGGACGCGACACGGCATCGAAGTCCAGCGAGAGCTGGAGCCCGCCGCCCTCCGACGGTTGGCGGACGGGCGCCGAACCCCAGCCGGACGGCCGCGGCGAACCCGCGACGCGGGCCGACGGCACGGAGCCGTCGGTGGCAACCCCGCGCAACGCCTCCGCCGCAGCCCCGGCGGACTCTCCGGTCATCGCTGGCAGGCGCTCGATCAACGAGCGGAACTCGTATTCCCGGAACAGCCGGATGACCGTCTCCCGATCGTAATCGCCAAGACGAGCCGCCTCACGATCGAAATCCACCGGCAGGTCGCGCACGATCGTCGACAGGCCGCGGCCCATGAAGACCGAGTCGCGGTGCTCGGCCAGCTTGTCCTGAAGCTTCTCCGGCTTGACCTCGTCGAGCCGCTCGTAGACGGCATCAAGGGTCCCGAACTCCCGGATCAGCCTGGCCGCCGTCCTCTCCCCCACGCCGGGCACGCCCGGGATGTTGTCGGTCGGGTCGCCCTTGAGAGCCTTGTAATCGATCATCTGGCTGGGCGCCAGCTCGAACCGTTCACGGATCCTGGCGGGGTCGTACAGGATCGTGTTCTCGACACCCGAGCGCGTCGTCATCAGGCGGGTCTGGTCGGTCACCAGCTGCAGCATGTCCAGGTCGCCGGTGACGATCGTGGTGTCCAGACCGCTCCGTTCGGCAGCGACCGTGATCGTCCCGATGACGTCGTCGGCCTCGTATCCGGCCAGCTCATAGACCGGAATCCTGAGCGCCTTGACCACGTCGCGAACCTTGGGGAACTGGTCGCGCAGGTCGTCCGGCATGCGCTGGCGGGTGGCCTTGTACGCCGCGTACTGCTCGTGCCGGAAGGTTGGGCCCGGGAGGTCGAAGGCGACCGCGACGTAGTCCGGCTTGATGTCGGCGATGCCCCGCAGGACGATGCTGCAGAAGCCGAACACCGCGTTGACCAGCTCACCCTTCGAGGTGGTGAGTGGTGGAAGGGCGAAGTATCCGCGGTAGATCAGCCCATTGCCGTCGAGCAGCAGCAGGCGTTCGGTGGGCACGGGCCAAGTGTAGCGGCGGACCTGTTGGGGGCGACCCGCGAAGTATCTATCTGGGCGCCGCCCGCGGGACGGACTGGGTCATCCGCCGGCGGTGCGGCGGGCGGTCCAGCGGAGCGCGAAGATCCCCAGGCCGACGACGAGCAGCAGCCCGGCGAGGATGATCATGACCGAGCGCGGCGGCTCGCTCTCCAGCGCCTTCGTGGAGGTGTCGAAGCCCGACGAGTCGCTCGTTGCGGCTTCGCCGCTGCCGGTGTAGGTGTTGCCGCTGTCGAATTCCCCCCCTGGCGTCACGGCCGCGCCGGGTTGGGCCAGCTCCGCGACTGGTTCGGACGGCGCTGCCGCCGCGGCGGCCGGCACGCTGGAATCCTCCGCAGGCGGGCTTCCGATGAGCAGGTCCTGTTGTGCTCGGGCGCCACCCGTCGAGTCGCCCACCGCGGCCTGAATCCCCGGTCCGCTTGCCGGCCCGGACAGCGCGGCAGGGATGGTAGCCACGAGCAGGCCGGCCAGACCAAGGGTGGTGAGCCCCATCGCGAGCGGGCGGCTCAAGGCATCGCGCGACGATCCGAATCCCGAGATCCAGCTGCGCCAGCCAGCTGGACGCAGCCGGCTGGCGTCCGCGGCACTGAGCGTGAAGTCACGCGGCCGCGAGAGGGCGGGAAGGGCGTGCGTCGCGAGACTCAGCGCGAGGAGGTCCTGGTGAAGCACGGCGCAGGCATGGCAGGTGGCGATCAACTCCTCCGCCTCATCGCGCTCGATACCGCTCGCCGCGTGATCGGCCAGGGCGGCGATGAGCAGCTGATCGTGGCTGGCGTGGTCGGATCGCTGGTGGGTCATGTCCCCGCTCAGACGGGCTCTGCTCGGATGCGGTTCCCCGGCAGCCGAATGTACGAGGCGGGCGGCATCGCTGGCCGTCAGCGTGAAGTCACGCGGTCGCGGCGCGGTAGGCAGCGCGACAGTGGCCATGGCCAGGACCTGGAGGTCCGCGTGGAGGACCGCGCAAGGTGAGCAGGTCGCGACCTGAAACTCGGCCGCCGCTCGATCAGCTTCCCGGAGATCGCGATCCAGGAGCGCCACGATCACGAGTTCGTCGTGGCCCTCGTGTTTGGACCGGGCGTCAGCCACGAAACAGCTCCATCCGGCCTTCGAGCAAGCCGCGCAGTGCAAGCCGACCTCGGTGGATACGCGACTTGACCGTCCCCAACGAGACGCCGGTCATATCCGCGATCTCGAGATAGTCGTAGCCCTCCACGTCGTAGAGCACGATCGCGGCGCGCTGATCGTCGGTGATCAGGGCCAGAGCACCCGAAAGCGCGCGCGTCCGTTCGGCCAGGACGGCGATCCGCTCCGGGTCCGCTTCGTCCCCCGCTGGCGGCTGCCAGCTCTCGTCCTCCAGCTCCGGGTACGGCTGGACCGGCCGGCGCTTCCGGGCCCGTTGGGTGTCCATGGCGGCGTTGACGGCGATCCGGTTCAGCCACGACTTGACGCTGCCACCGCGAAACGACTTGAGATTCTTGTAGGCGGAGAAGAACGCCTCCTGCACGACATCCGCGGCCTGGTCGCGGTCCGGCACCATGCGCACGATCAGCGCGAACAGCCTGTCCTGGTACAGCCGGACGAGGTCGTTGAACGCGTCGAGATCGCCGTCGCGGGCGCGTTCAAGCAGAAAGAGGTCGCGGCGCTGGACGGGGTCGTCGACGACGGTCGTCGAGCGAAGGTCCTCCACGGTCGGGGGGTCCCTCCGGACGGCGATTCTGAGGCTGGGCGAGTCTAGCATCGGATCCGTGGCGAGACGCGCCAGTCCCGGGCCCGGTTCCGCGGAGGCGGTACGATGCCGAGCGGCACCCCGGCCGGGGTGGCGGAATGGCAGACGCACCTGACTCAAAATCAGGCGGCCGCAAGGTCGTGCGGGTTCGAATCCCGCCCCCGGCACCAACCTCACCAGGGAGCGTGGACGAGCCGCCCTCCCTGCATCACGACGCGAGGCGCCGCAAGCCGTGCGAGATCGGCGAGTGGATCGCCATCGACGAGAACCAGGTCCGCAGCCATGGACGGTTGGACCGAGCCCACGTCGCCGGCAATTCCCATGAGGGTCGCGGCGGCACTCGTGGCCGCCTTGATCGCGCCCATCGGCGAGGCTCCATGCTGGTGCAGGAGGACGATCTCCCGCCAGACGAGGTCCGCGGTCACCCCCACCTCCCCGGTGTCCGTGCCGGTTGCGATCGGGACGCCGAGTTCGATTGCCATCTCGCACGACGCCCGGTGGCGGCGCTCGATCATGTCCTGGCGCTCGCGCTGGCTCGGGGTGAGGCCGGGCAGATCGCGATTGACGTCGGTCACGACCAGGGTGGGAACCAGGAACGCGCCGGACGCGGCGAGGGCTTCGATCGCCGCTCGATCCGCGAGCCAGGCGTGCTCGACGCTGTCGACCCCGCCGCGCGCCGAGGCCACGACCGATTCTGACCCCTGGGCATGGCTCATCACGCGGACCCGGTGTCGTCGAGCTTCCGCGACGATCGCCACGATCTCGGCCTCGGTCAGCTCGAGGTCGCCGTGGACCATCCGACCCAGGGCGAGCCCGGTCGTCGTGAGCATCGCCGCCTCCGAAGCGACGATCTTGACGACGTCGGCACCGTCCCGGATTTGACGCCGGACGGCGCGGCCGAGCGCGAGCTCGCCGTCGGCTTCGATCCCGAATTGATGTCCATGACCGCCCGTGATCCCGATAGCCGAGCCGGCGGCCACGAGCCGTGGACCGGGCACGTGCCCGGCGGCGATCGAATCTCGCAGGACGAGCTCGAGATTCCGGATCGAGCCCGCGCCCCGCGCGGTAGTGATCCCGGCTCGCAGTGCCCGCGCCGCGTGGCCGGCAGCGGCCAGGACGATCTCGACATCGCTGCGTCGGGCAATCGCCTCAAGGGATCCCTCGGTCGGGTCGAAGGTGTAGTGCGCGTGCGCATCGATCAGACCCGGCAGCAGGGTCGAGCCGACGCCGTCGAAGATGAAGAGCGTCGCTCCGGTCGCCTCGGCCGCAGGGGCGTCGGGCCATGGCGAGCCGTGCGCAACGATCGCGCTGATCCGATCGCCATCGACCACCACGTCGACGTCGTCGCGTGCGGTCTCACCGACGCCGTCAATGAGTCGGACGTTCGAAAAGACATAGCGCACGCTGGCCGCCTCGTGTGTCAGGTCAGCCTTCCTCGGGACTCGGGAACATGGGCCGGACGGTGGCCTGGGCTCGGGCAACGTTGCGACGGCCGAACAACCCGTGGACGACCATGGATCCGACGAATCCGAGGATCGCGAATGACGCGACTACGGGCGGGGTCAGCCCGACCTGGAAGGCAAGAATAGAGACCAGTGATGCCACGATGACCGAGTTGATCGCGCTGACCATCATCGGCGTAGCCGCGAGGAGATGCAGGACCTGGGACGCTTGCGGCTGGACGCCCATCGTGATTCCAACGCCGCGGATATCGTCATGGGCGCTCATCACGAAGTAACGCTCGAGATCGGGTGCCATCTGCAGATACGCCGCTCGGATGCGATTCATGCCAATGATGCACGTCGCGTCGTGGTAGTTCGTCGCTCCCAGGCGGATGACGGTGGTCACCCCGATGAACAGCACGACCGGCAGGATCACCACCGCGAAGAGGACGAAGCCGTCGCCGAAGCTCGACGCCTGTGCCACCAGCGCCAGGGCAACGATCGCGCCAGACAGGGCGGAGAGGAACATTCCGGCCCGGTTGAACGATTCGTTCCAGGCCAACGACCGCGATGCCATCAGGCTCGAATGCTCACTGGACAGGATCTGAAGCCGCAATTCAGGTGAGGTTCCGGTCGCCGGCACGGCCGCAGCGGTGCCCGGTGGCAGGATTGGTTCGGCTCCGACAGCGGTGCCGGCGGTCGCTCGTTCCAGGGACATTGGCGAAGTACCCTCCCGAACTGTCGCGTCGTGAACTCGATCTGACCCACGCAGGAGCGTCAGCCTAGAGCCCTGCTTGACCAAAGGCCATCCATCGGTGCTCGGATCAACCCTTGCCGCAGGCAGCGCTAGACTCCGGCCAGCGTCACCTCGCCACAGGAGATCTCATGTTTCGCCGCTTCCTTGGGTCCGCCGCCACGACGAGAGGCGAGCCATCGCCAATGCCCGTCAGTCAAGCTGACGCAGCCGGCCAAGCCGATATCGCGGGTGAGACCGCCACGGTTCGTCGCATCGTTGCTCGGCTGGAGGCGATGCCGCCCGAACGAGCGCGACTGATCGCGTCGGCCGCGTACACCCTCGCCCGGGCGGCCCACGCAGACCTGGACGTCAGCGACAAGGAGACCGCAGCCATCGAACTGGAGCTCCAGCGTGATGAAGCCCTCGACGAGGCGACCGCGGTGCTGGTCACCCAGATGGCCAAACTTCAGGCGAAAACTGTCGGTGGCACCGAAGACTATGTCGTCACCCGCGAGTTCAAGGCGCTCGCGTCAGAGGTCCAGCGGCTCGACGTCATGCGCGCATGTTTCGCGATCGGAGCGGCGAGCGGCACGATCTCGGCGGAGGAGACCGCGGTCCTCAGCCAGATCGCCGGCGAGCTCGACATCGACGCTTCCGAGCTGAATGCGATCCGAGCCGAGTACCACGACCGGCTTTCGGCGGTCCAGCAGGTGCGGCGAGTCACCCGCGGCGGTTGATCTCGAACCGTCACGAATTCGCGAGCTGGACGTCGACCAGGCCCTCGCCGAGGCGTCGGCGGAGCTCGGCCAGCAGCTCGGCGTCATAGGCCACGCCGCGGCGCAGCTCCATTGGCAGGGCGGCTCCCCCGCTGGGGCCCGGGAGATGAATCACCACCCGGGTCTCGCCGGGCCGATCACGCAGCACGGCCTTGAACGACTCCATCGCCCCGACCACCCGGTCGCTCGCTCCGACCGATGCGAACCGAACGTGCAGGACCGTGTTCGGGCCGGCTTCGACCGGAGTGTCGGCGTTCGCGTCGGCCACGATCCGCGCTCGCGCCTCGTCGGGCACCGACGGCTCGTCGCGATCGTCGGTCGGCTTGACGCCGCCAGGCAACTCGACGTGGGCGCCCATCGGCTCGGCCGGAGCGATCGACGGCAGGTCCGTCGCGATCATGCCGCCGTCGCGGCGTGGCGACACGAACGGGACGACGGGCGCCAGGGGGACCGTCGCGCCAGTGTGCCCGGATCCGTTTGCGGCGCCGTTGGGAGCCCGTCGCCCCGAGCCTCGATCAGCAGCGGTCACCTGGCGGGCGAAGGCCTCGGGTCCCGCCGCCGACGCATCGTCCCAATCCGCGACGAGGTCGGCCAACAGGGCGATCTCCTCGCCCTTGTGGTCGACCCGCCCGGCGACCAGCAGGATTGCTCCGTCCCGCCAGGTCGGGCCGGTCTGCTCGAACAGTCGAGGAAAGACCACAACCTCGATGCTGCCCTGGAGGTCCTCCAGGGTCACGATCGCCATCGCCGCCTTGGCCTTGGTCACCACCGTTCGGCGGCCGGTGACGATCCCGCCAACGACGACCCGCTGGCCGTCGAGTGACTCGTCGCGCAGATCGGTCGAGTAGGCGCTAACGAACTGGCCGACCCGCTCGGCCACCTCGCCCATCGGATGCTCCGACAGGTACAGGCCGAGCAGCTCCTTCTCCCAGCGCAGGCGCTCGCGAACCGGGACCGCGGTGGGGGTCGGCAGCGGCCGTTCGATCGCGGCCGCATCGCCGGCAGCCAGGTCGAACAGTGAGGTCTGACCCGAGACGCGGTCCCGTTGCGTCGCCTGGGCAGCCGCCACCGCGTCTTCGAGTCCGAGCAGGATCTGGGCGGGGTGGCCGAAGGCGTGCAGCGCACCGACCTTGGCCAGCGCCTCCAGCACCTTGCGATTGGCCAGGCGCAGGTCGATCCGGGTGCAGAAGTCGGTCAGTGAGTGCATCGGGCCGCCCGCTTCGCGCCCCGCGATGATCGATTCGATCGCACCGTGGCCCACGTTCCTGACGGCGAGCAGACCGAACCGGATGGCGTCGCCTTCGACGGTGAACTCCAGGTGGCTGTGCTGGACGTCCGGCGGCAGGACCTCGATGCCCATCCGCCGACACTCCGCGACCGCGGCGGCAACCTTCTCCTCGTTCGAGCGGAAGGCGGTAAGCACGGCGGTCATGTAGTCGACCGTGTGGTTCGCCTTCATATACGCGGTCTGGTAGGCGATCAATCCATAGCACGTCGCATGCGCCTTGTTGAAGCCGTAACGCTCGAACGGCTCGAACGCCTTGAACACCGCGTCGATCGTGGCGGCCGGAACGCCCCGTTCGGCGGCCTGGGTGACGAACCGCTCCTTCTGGGCGCGCAGCACGGCCGACTTCTTCTTGCGAATCGCGTAGCCCAGGGTGTCCGCTTCCGGGCCGGTGAACCCGCCCAGGGCGATGGCAGCCGACATGATGTCTTCCTGGTAGACGAAGATCCCGTAGGTCTTCTCCAGGTACGGTTCCAGCAGCGGGTGGAGATAGGTCACCGGTTCCTGGCCGTGCTCGCGCCGGATGTAGGCGGGAATGTTGTCCATTGGGCCGGGGCGGTAGAGCGCGACCATTGCGGCCAGGTCGTAGACCGAGGTTGGCTGGAGGTCGCGGACATAGCGCCGCATCCCGGCCGACTCCAGC
>JBKKDW010000207.1:0-18982 GCA_046708025.1 Candidatus Limnocylindrales bacterium | reverse complement strand
GAATGGCGCGGTGATCCCGAAGGTCTTCGCGAGCAGACCCCCGAGCGGAGTTCCGATCACCAGCCCGCCGACGATGGCGACGCGGTAGACACCAGAGACGCGGCCGAGGAGCTCGTCCGGGACGGCGCGCTGCCGCACGACCGTCGACGTCGTGCCCCACACGAAGGCGTGTGCCCCGAAGACGACCAGCGTGGCCAGCGCGACCGCGGGCGACGTCGTCAGTGCCAGCGACAGATGGGTGGCCGTCTCGATGAGCAGTCCGACTCGCATGATGTCGCCCAATGAGAACCGTCGCTCCAGCCGGCCGTACGAGGCGATCCCCACCAAGCCGCCCACGGCGACCGCGGTCGTCATGAGACCGAAGCCAACTTCGTCCATGCCCAGCCGCTCGCCGGCGTACAGGACGAGCACCGACCACGCCGCCCCGTACGTGACGTTGAAGGTGAGGATCGTCAGCGCCAGCGTCCGCATCGGCGGATGCGCCATGAGCCATCGGAACCCCTCGATCATCTCGGTCCCGAGGGCAGTACGCTCGCGCAACTCGTGGCTCGTGCTGGTGACGACGCGCGATACGAGGAGCGCGCCGAGCGCGAAGCAGGCGGCATTCGTCGCGAACGGCAGGGCCATCCCGACGGCGAACAGGAAGGCGCCGATCGGCGGCGTCAACAACTGGTTCGTCAGCACGAACGCGCCATGCATCCGTGCGTTGGCGATGCCGAGGTCCTCGCGCTGCACAAGGCCCGGGATCAGGGTGCCACTGGCGGCATCGGCGAACGTCTCGGCCGTACCCAGGACGAACAGTGCCGCCAGCACGAGGACGATGTTGACGGTCCCGCTGGCGATCGTGGCGACGAGCGCGACCAGCACGACAGCGCGACCGAGGTTGACGAAGACCACGATCCGCTGGCGATCGAGCCGGTCGGCGGCGGCGCCACCCAGGACGCCGAACAGCAGCTCCGGCAGGTACTGGCTCAGCAGCGCCATTGAGACGAGCAGCGGGTCGCGCGTCTGGGAGGCCACCAGCAGGGGGCCAGCCGCAAGTGCGATGCCGTCGCCGGCGTTGTTGATGATCGACGCCGACAGGAGCCAGCGGAAGCTCCGTCCAAGCCTCGCCGGCACAACGATCTCGATGATCCGCGCAAGAAGGGATCGCACCGGCGGCAGGATACCAAGCGGCCCAGGCCGCCCGGCGGGTGCCCGGTCTATCGAACCGCGCTTAAGAAGCGACGACGACCTTGATAGTGCCTGGGTCAGCCCTCCTCGAGCAGGACCTTCAACACGCCCAGCCACTCCCGCCACGCGCCCTTGAGCCTCTCGCCCGACTCCGTGTCAGGCAGCTGCTCGTGGGTCACGTTCACGAGGGTCTTGCCGGGACCCTTCGGGACGACCGTGACGACCACCCGGGACGGCGGATCTGACCAATCGAAACGGGCCGACAGCGCAGCTCGGGTCTGGCGCTGACGCATGGGGGCATCCGGTAGCCAATGACTTCGCCGGAGGGCGCTCGTGAACGCGGCGAGCGCTCGTTCGGTGTCCACGGCGACCGTCCTGCTCACGCTGACGCTGAACCCGTCGCGCATCTGGTGGCGGGCACGCAGGCCGCGCGCTCGCTCGTAGGCGACGGTGATGCTCTGTGTCCACCAGGGTGGGGCCCCATGGATCTCGCGCAACCAGCGGGCGATCTCCGTGTGACCATGTTCGGTCGCACCCCAGGCGTCGAGGAGCGCGAACCAATCGGCGTGGACCTTGCCCGTGGCTCGCCGCATTGCCTCATCGGCGACGAGGAACGTCTCGGGCGGACTCTCCTCGGATACGCCGGCGGGGACCGGGGTCTCCGCCGCGTCGGGCTCGACCGCATCAGATTCGGTCACCCTTGCCAGGAGCTGGCGGCGCGCGGCCGTGTACGACTCGCCGGTCTTGGTTATGCGCGTGCGGACGCGCTGCTTGAAGATCTTCTGGGTCGGCATGGTATCTACTTCCCTCTCAGTCGGCGCCGCCACGGGACTCACGCTCGCGCGGCTCGCCGGAGAAGGGCGGACCAGCCGTCCCGGGAAAGCAAGTTCCCCTTTGCCCCATCGGTGCCGGCGGCGTGAGCGCCGGAGCGGCGTTCGGCGCGGGACGCGCCGTCGACACGAGTATGCCCGATCCGGAAGACGTCGGACGCCATCAGACTCTGTACTCGTCAAGCGCGCCCGCGGACCATGTCGATCAACCGATCGAGGACCCGTTCGCCATCAGCCCGGAGGCCGTTGTGCTCGAACTCGTCGGTCTGCCAGGCTCGCAGTCCACGGATCGTTCTGGCCGTCTCCTCGGCGAAGTCGCGTTCCACGTACATGTCGTTGACGTAGATCGTGGCCGCGACCGGGACCTCGTTTCGCCGCAACCGCGCGGGATCGTAAAGTGCCGGCCAGGGGTGCTCGGCCAGGATCTCGGCGGCGGCCTGATGATGCCGCAGTGCGCCGTAGTCATCCCACATCCAGGCGAACACATGTTCGGCTGTGAAGTACCCCTCCTCCCCTACTTCGGCCGGCAGCAACCGATCCGCCGCCCAGCGCGTCGCCACGCCATCGGCATATGACGACTCATGCAGGGTGGCGTAGATCGGGCCGCGGCTGAACGGAGCGCCCCGCTCGGCATCATGCAGGAAAGCGGGCGACCCGAACGGCAGCTCGATGACGTGGTGGAGCAGCTCGAATCCGGCGCTGTCACCGAGCCACAGCCCAAGCTGGCGGAATCGTCGCCCACTCAGCCGGTCGCCCGACGGCAGCAGGACCACATCGTCGTCGAGACGGCGCAGGATCTCCCTGACGCGCGCCCGGTCGTCCGGGTAGCGCTCGAAGTAGCGCCGGTTCGCCTCGATCAGCCGCCGATAGGTGGCGCCGTAGATGTCGTCTACGGGTCGGCCGATTGGCGACAGGCCACCGGTGATGAAGGCCTCGCGGAGGCCGTCGGGCGCGATCGACAGGTAGGTCATCGAGGTGAAGCCGCCGAAACTCTGCCCGAGCACGCTCCAGCGCTCGACGCCGAGCTCCCTGCGGATCTGTTCAGCGTCGCGGACGATCGAGTCGGCACGAAAGTGCGTGAGGTAGGTCGCCTGCGCCTCAGGCGAGTCGCCCGGTATCTCCGTGCCCACAGGCGTGGACCGTCCGGTTCCCCGCTGGTCGAGAAGCAGCACCCGGTAGTCCTGGAGGGCCCGCTTCATCCAGCCCGTCGGCGGACTCGTGGGACGGGTCGCCTCGAAGCCCGGACCACCCTGGAGAAAGACCAGGTACGGGCGGTCCGGTCCGTCGGGTGCCGCCACCTCACGGGTGAAGACGATGATCTGCGAACCGTCCGGGTGGGCGTGATCGAGCGGAACGGCGTGTTCGCGCTCGGTGAGGGTCGCGCCGGGGACGCGGTAGCTCCTCATCGGCTTCGGGATTGCTTCGCCCGTTCGATGTCCGTGACCGGTACCGGGATCAGCTCGATCTTCCAATCCATGACGGGTCTCCTTCTACCAGGCATCGCCCGGGCGCCAGTCGCAGCCAATCGGTGCGGTCCTCTCGAGCGGCGGCGACGACGGTGTCGGCAGGACCATGATGTAGCCATCGTCGTCGGGCGTTGGCCTGGGGCCATCTGCCGTGCGGACGAACGACGGCCCGCTCCAGGTCAGCCAACCCAGCCGTTCGTAGAACCCGTGACGCCCGGTGCCAAGCGCTCCGAGCTCGAACCGGTCCCGGATGTAGGCCGTGACGTCGGCCATGACCAGCGATCCGAAGCCGGATCCCTGGTGACTGGGCGCCGTGGCCACGGCCTCAACGTAACCTGTCCTGAGTGGTCGCCCGTCGAGGTGCAGCTCGCGCTCGACGACCGACGCGTGGGCAGCGACGTCGCCGCTGAGATCGAGCACGAAGTGGACGCCACCGACGGCGTGGTCCCAATCGTCATCGGTGAACTGCTCCCCCTCGTCCGACCCGAAGGCCGCCAGCATCAGCTCGCGGATGGCGCCGATCTCCGCCAGCGTCAGGTCCGGGGTTCGGACCCGTCGCAGGCGGACATCGATGTCGAAGCTCACTTCTCCTGGATCGCCCAATCGTTGCCGTCCGGGTCCTTGAAGAAGGCGAACGAGTTGTAGTCCATGAAATCTGGCTCCTTATCGGGTGATGTTGTCAGCCGACCGGCACGAGTTGTGCGATCAACTCGTCCAGGCGGTCGTAGCCCTCGTTCAGGCCACCTTCCATGCCGCTCTCGATCATCGCGTCGCGGTCCGCCACGGACTGGAAGACGGAGTGGCCACGAAGCATGGTGCGTCCGTCGCGATCCTCAAGCGTGATCGAGTCCAGCGACACGTGGCCCGGCGCTCCTTCGAACTCGAAGGTCTGAACCATGCCATCGGGCGATGGCGTGCCGTGGAAGACGCCGTGAAACCCGTACTCGGAACCGTCCTCGTCCCGATGGGTGTAGCGCCAGGCCCCGCCGTCCCGGACGTCGTAACGGTCAATGACCATCTTCAATCGGCGCGGTCCGAGCCATTGCACGAGCAGGTCCGGGTCCGTGTGGGCACGGAAGACGACGTCCCGTGGCGCGTCAAATTCGCGGCTCATGTCGATGAACGGGACCCCTGGCACGGCTGTGATCTGAGTCGTTCCCATGGTGCGTTCCTCCTCTACGTGTCGTCGTGCGATGGTCGGTCGCTCGGTTCGGTCCTCACCGCCCCGAGCAGCGCGTCGAGTCGTTCGTAGCTTTCGTCCCAGTACGCGTGGTAGCGGGCCAGCCACTCGGTTGCGTCGCGCAGCGGCTCTGCCTCGAGGTGACTGAGGCGTGCGGTGGCTCGGCGGCTGCGCGAGATGAGCCCGGCCCGCTCCAGCACCTTCAGGTGCCGGGAGATGGCCGGCTGTGACATCGGAAACGGCGTGGAAAGCTGGCCGACTGCCAGGTCGCTCCCCGTCAGCTGCGCCAGGATCGCGCGCCGGGTTGGATCGGCGAGGGCACCGAATACGCTGCTCAATTGATCAACCATTCTGCATAACCACCTCGTTATGTAACGATGCGGTTATTGAACCCGAAACTCGGCGGCCTGTCAACCCCCCCGGCAGTATGCGATGATCCGGCGCATGGTCGAATACGGCAACGGGGTCAGCCAGGTCGCGGGCCAGGTCGGTGGCGGGGCGGGTACCGGGCAGTCCATCGATCTGGGCGCTTCGGTCGGTCAGTTCGTCACCGACTCCGTGTACACCCTCTCGACCATGCCCCCGGCCGCCCTCCTGGCCGGCTTCGTGGTTGTCATCCTGGGTCTGCTGATCCTGAAGCGGGCGTTCTAACCCCCGATTTCACCTTGATACGCGTGGCATTCGCGTGGTAGAACTATCCGACCGGGGCTGCCCAATGGCCCTCGGACGCGCGCACGCGGCGCCACGTCGGCGTCCGCGATATGGAGGTTCGGATGGACAACGCACGGCTAGCTCGCTCGTGGTTGATGCTTGCGGGCGTCATCCTCATCGTCGTGGGCATCCTCGGGTTCTTCCCCAACCCGATCGTCGGGGATGAAGGTCTCGTTCGCACCGATACCAACCAGGACATCGTCCACGTGCTGACGGGCCTGCTGGCGTTGGGCCTGGCGTATGGGATGAGCAGCAACATCGGCATGGCCGCCCTGCTGTTCGGCGCCCTGTATGCCGCGGTCCTCGTCGTCACCCTGATCAGCCCCACGCTGTTCGGGATCTTCGCGGTTGAGGTCAATGCCATCGACCACGTGATTCACGTCGGCCTCGCGGCCGTGAGCCTGGCCCTCGGCTACATGGCCCGCGGCAGCTCGCCCCTCGCCACCCGCTGACAGTCGAACGAAGCCGGGGCTGGGTGCGGGGGACCCAGCCCCGGGAGCGATCCGAGCATGACCTGGGTCTGTGACATTCCCGGTGCCACCGCTGCGATGTCGGCCTGGCACCTGGGGCTCCACCTTGGTCTCGCCACGTTCGTCGTGGCTGGCGGCATCGTTTTTCTCGGACTTGCCGTGATCGCCTACCGCCGGGCGGCCGGCGGTCACGTCGCGGGACCCCGGTCGCGCGGATCGCTCAGGCAACGTGGGCAGCGGATGTCTCGGGAAGGACCGGCCCGGACAGGTAGGCCGGAGCCCGCTCGAGGTTCTCCAGGACGTCGAGGAAGATCGCCGACCAGAGCATCGACTCCTCACCGATCATGATCCAGCGCGGGCTGACCCAGTTGTGGCCTTGCGCATCCATGACTTCCCAGAACGTCCCATCACGCTCGATCCACTCGATATACCGGGCGGTCTCGGTCGCCGCGAGGGCAGGATTGACCGTGCGCAGCACCTGGACATACATCGCACCGAGGCTGGTCCACACGGTGCTGCCCTGGTAGTTGGGCAGGACGTGGCGAGTCAGCCACACCTCGCGCTCCGGGCGACGCCTCGTTTCGTAGCGCAGCGGGTACGGGTCACAGAAGCCGTTGGCATCGAGGTACGCGAGGGCCGGCGCGATCAGCGCCGGATCGGCGACGACCCCGGCGTAAAACGGCCAGATGTTGGCCTCGCCCGAGACCGTCTCGTCGCCAGGCGCGTCGCGGTAGTGATCGCCAACCCAGAAATGCTCCTGCAGCAGACGGCCGTAGCTGCCCTCGAAGTGACGCGTAAACGGTGAGGCGAGCCAGGCTGTCTCCTCGATCGTCTTGGCCAGCAGCGCGACCATGGTGTTGCCGTAGGCGTTCGAGCGGTTGACCACGGTGTCCCGATGGGCGCTGAACTTGCGATCCGAGCGGACGAGTCCCGTCGTGGGGTCCACCACGATCTCGTAGAAGTGGGTGATCTCGGCCTGTAGCCACGCCCGGTGGCGCTCGATCAGGTCGACCGCATCGACCGCGCGCAGGGCCGCCACGAGCAGCGGCAGCGAGTCAACTCCGTACTCGAAGACGTCGCCCGGGCGATCGAAGTAGTGGATCGTTGTCGTGACATGGCTGCGCTGCCGGGTCCAGATCTCGAGTGCGTAGGCCAGAGACGCATGGACGCGATGGCCGTGTCCGAGCCGCACCAGCGAAGGAGCCGAGAATGACAGGTCGCGCGTCCAGAACATGTCGAAGTGGCCCGGGCTGGCGGTGAACGTGCGGCCATTCCAGCAGGCCTCGATGCAGGCCCGAACGATCGAGGCGGCCGTGCCCGGGTGGACCGTGTGGCCTCTGAAATGCCGGCCCAGGCGGATGGCGAAGGTGTGGACGTATTCGGCCAGAACAGCCGGGGCAATCCAGGGGGCCAGGGCCACGCGTGGGCTCCAGGGATGGTGCGGGATGGCTTCGCGCTCGATCGATGGTATCACCAGGGTCCGGCGCTGCCGGTTCAGCCCGGCAGCGCGGCCTTCGATCGCGGCTAGCGGATCACGACCTCCATCGGCACGGCTCGCGCCACCGAATCCGTGACCGGGCAATGCCCGACCGCCCACCGAACGAGTTCCTCGAGCACGGGCCGCGCGATGCCCGGCGCATCGATCGAGACCATGATCCTGGTCGACAAAGCCCCGGCCGGAATCGTGGTGTCGAGACCGAGAATGCCGCGATCGTCGGACTCGCTATCGACCTCCACCTCGACTGATCCCAGCGCGACGTTGGTCGCGGCGGCCCGAATGGCGATCAGCGACGCGACACACGACGCCGCGGCGGCGCGCAGGAACCAGCCAGGCGACGGCGCACTGGCCGTTCCGCCGATCCCAATGGGCATGTCGGTTCTCAGGGATTCGCCGCCGGTGCCGCTGACGGTTACCACGAGTCCGGATTCGAGACGCGCTCGGGCGCTCGAATCGCGGTAGCGCGCTTCCTCGGGATGGTCGGCCAGGTAGGCGCTGGCCCTCGTAACCGACTCGGCGATCGACACGCTGACTCCTCCATGGCGAGACTGTGATGCCGATGCAACACAGTCTAGCGCGCCTCGCGGTCGCGTCGGCACCGGATCGGGGCGGACACTGGCCGGCCATGAGAGTCCTCGCCGCGGCCTTTCCCGACGACGCGTCGGCTCGAGCCGCGCAGGGTCGACTCATCAACAAGTTCGCGCTCGAGCCCGACCAGATCGGCGTCGAGGCGCTGGCTCAAACGCCCGGCCGGTCCGGGCCCAGGGCTATTCTCGCCGGTCAATTCCAGGAAGATGTCGTGGCCAGCGCTCGAGACGTGGTCGAGCACTTCGGAGGGACCATGGTCATCGACATCGACGACGCGGGCACGAACGCCTGACCGCTGGACGCCCACCTGAGCGACGATCAGGCGGCGAACTCGTCCTGGGGCTCGCCCACCTCGATCGGGTTGTGGACTGGATCCTGGCTCCACTCGAACCAGCCGCCGTCGTAAACCGCGATCCGCGGCCAATCCTGGAGGTAGGCGTAGAACCACGTTTCGCTGGCCCGCCAGCCGGTCCCGCAGTAGTACGCGACCCACTTATCGGGCGTGATGCCGGCCTGGGACCAATTGGCCGCAATCTCCGGGTACGCCCGCATCGTGTTGTCGACGTTGCGGTAATGCTGCATGTGGTAGGCATCGGTGCCGCAGTTGCCCCAGACATCGCCCGCGATTCGCCCCGCCGGGCCGATATAGCTATAACCGCTGACCGTCCCGATGTGCTCCTTCCAGGTCCGGACGCTGACCAGCGCTGCGCCATGCTGGTCGGCCAGGATCGCCTTGGCCTCGTCGATTTCGACGATGACCTCCGGGCGCACAGGGACGGTGACGCCGAACGATGCGACCGGCGATGGCTCGCGTGGCGCAGTGTCGAGCTCGAAACCCGCCTGGACCCACCAGTCGTAGCCGCCGTCGAGGAGTCGGACGTCGTCGACACCGGCGTAGCGCAGGATCATCAACGCCCGGGTCGCCGCGATCTGCCCGGCCCGCCGGCCCGGCCACTTCTCGTTCGCTCCGCCCTCCGTGTCGCGCCCGTACAGGACGACCGTGCTGTCGTGGGTGATACCGAGAGCGCGAAGGGCGGCGTCGATCGCGTCCGCCGATCGACGATTCCAGTCGACCGGGTCCTCGAGCCAGTTGGTGTCGAGGTAGAGCGCACCGGGAATGTGGCCCTCGGCGTACTCTTCGGGAACGCCGAAGTTGACATGGAAGAGCAGGAACCTGCCGCTCGGGGCGGCTTCCGGTTGCTCGCCGTCGAGCACCTGACGAAGCCAGTCGATGTGGACGAGCTTGTCGTGCTTCGGCAGTCGCTCGACCGGCAGGCGCTCGTCCGCCGCCCAGGCGCCGAAGCCTGCGTCGTAGATCCGGGTGTCGCCGATTCCTAGACCCTTGAGCCTGGTCGTGAACGCCGCCGCCTCCAGGCCATCGCCGTAGACCGCGATATCTCGGCCGGCGATCAGGCCCTTTGCCTGGAGCACGCGCTCGATCTCCGCCTGGTCGACGCTGCTCAGCCATGCGCTCGGGAACGTGACCGCTCCCGGAATGTGCCCGCCGCGCGGCTCGCCGTTGCGGCGCCAGCCGTTGTACGCGGCAATCGGCCGCACGTCCGCGATCGTGAGACCCGGGTCCGGCAGTCGTGCGCGGAGCTCCGCGGTCGAGATGGTCGGTCTCGCGGGATGTCGTACGAGTCCAGGGCTGGCCATGTCGCATGTCCCTCAGCTGACGGTGTGTCAAGGCAAACAGAAACCCCTGTCAGGCAGGGGTTGGTGGGCGAGTCTGGCGTGCGCGGCTATCGAGGTCGCACGCCTACGAACACCACCTGCCCTGCTCGGCAGAGGGACGACAGATACAGGCGAAGGCGAATGAAGATCGACTCATGACTGGCGAAGTGTGCCATTGGTCGCCTGTGTTTGCAAGATCCGTTTCTCGCCCAGTGAGAGGGGCCGTTATTGCGGGACCGAACCGCCATCGCCCGCTTCGACGATCGTGGTGGGGGCGTTGTGGATCGCCGGGATCGAGCCGAGCCGGCCGGCCTGGTAGTCGGCGAAGGCCTGGATGACCTCCGCCCGCGTATTCATCACGAACGGGCCCATCCAGGCGACCGGTTCTCCGATCGGGCGGCCACCGAGCAGCAGGACATCGAGGTTCGGGCTGCGGCTCTCCTGGATCGGCGCCGCCCCGATGGTGAGCGCGTTGCCCGGGCCAAAGACCGCCAGTTGGCCGGTCGCGATCGGTCGGTTCTCGGGGCCGACCGTCCCGTGGCCGGCCAGCGCGTAGGCCAGCGCGTTGTAATCCGCACGCCAGGGAATCGCGAGCCGAGCGCCGGCGTTCAGTGTGGCGTGGACGAGGGTCATCGGACTGTAGGTTGAACCAGGCCCGTGGTGGCCGGTCACGTCCCCCGCGATCACCCGGACCAGCGCACCTCCGTCAATCGATGACACGAGGGCGACCTCGCCCGCCCGGAGATCCTGGTAGCGCGGCGCGCTCCATTTCAGCGCGGCCGGCAGGTTGACCCACAGCTGGAACCCATGGAACAGTCCGCCGCTGGCCACGAGGGCCTCTGGCGGCTTCTCGATATGGAGGATCCCGGCGCCGGCGGTCATCCATTGGGTGTCGCCGTTGGTGATCACGCCGCCACCGCCGTTCGAGTCGCTATGCTCGAAGGTGCCGTCAATCATGTAGGTGACGGTCTCGAAGCCTCGATGCGGGTGCCAGGGCGTGCCCTTGGGTTCGCCCGGCGCGTACTCCACCTCGCCCATCTGGTCGAGATGGACGAACGGGTCCAGGTCCGCGAGATCCACCCCGGCGAAGGCGCGGCGCACCGGAAATCCCTCCCCTTCGAACCCGCTAAGGGCGTCCGTCACGCTACGAACCGACCGCTGCCGAGCGACCGTCGGATCGGGTTCGGGGATGCGCGGCAGGATGGTGATGTCATCGACGACGACGGCGGGCACGGCATTGGACTCCTTGGGTGCGGCCACTCTATCACGCAGGTAGTTGCGCCCTCAACGACCCCGGTCAAGTACGCTTTGCCGATGCGCGACGAGCCCACGAACCTGGTAAGACGTGCGACGCCGGCCGAGTCGCGCGACGTCCGTGCGATGCACGAAGCGACGCGGGCCGCCTGGGAGGAAGCGGCCGAGCGCTACGAGGGCTGGCTCGACGAAGCGATCGACCTCATTCGCTCTGGCGGCACGAACTTGTTCGGCGCGGAAGTGGAACTGATCGGCGACCTGCACGGGCAGTGCGCTCGGGCGATCCACCTCCAGTGCGCCGGTGGCCGGGACACGCTGTCGCTCTGGAATCCCGGGGCGGACGAGATTATCGGCGTGGACTTCAGCCCACGCATGCTTGAGTTGGCCGCGCAGCTGACGGCAGCCACGGGTGCACCGGCCCGCTGGATCGAGTCCGACGTTTTGGATGTGCCGCGCGAGCTCGACGGTACCGGAGACCTCGTCTACACCGGGCGAGGCGCATTGATCTGGCTCCAGGACCTGGATGCCTGGGCCGCTGTGATCGCTCGGCTGCTCAGTCCGAGGGGCCGGTTCATCCTGTTCGAGGGCCACCCGATAGAGTGGCTGTTCGACGTCGACCAGGACGGCCGCTGGGTTGCGACCGACTACGACTATTTCGCCGGCCCGGAAGCCTCGAGAGGCTGGGCGCCCGAGTACATCGACCGGCTGTCCGTGCCGGATGCCGAGCAGAGCTGGAAATTCGCGCGCGCCTGGACGTTCGGCGAGGTGATCACTGCGCTGCTGGGCGCCGACCTTCGCCTCGAACGCGTTACCGAACACCCGATCGACTGGTGGGGCGGTCATGCCGACCTGCGAGCCGAGGAACGGGGCCGAGTCCCGCTCTCCTTCTCGGTCGTCGCGCGCCGTAGTCGGTAGCCCCGGCTCAGGCGGGTGGCTGATCCACCGAGACCCAGCCACGATCGAGCGCCAGGTGGAGGAGGGTCGGGCCGTCGGCCGCCAGCGCCGCCCGGAGCGCTCCCTCGAACTCCGCGTCCCTGTCGACCCGCACGCCACGGGCACCACAGGCGCGGGCGACCGCCGCGAAGTCGACCGCGCCGAGGTCGGTGGCAACCCCGATGCCACTGCCGCGCTGGTCCTGCCACATCCGGATCGTGCCGTAGCGCTCGTTGTCGAAGACCACGACAACGACCTTCGCGCCAACCCGGACGGCCGTCTCGAGTTCGGCCATGGTCATCCCCAGCCCGCCGTCACCGACGAGCGCGACAACGGCGCGATCGCGATGGACCAGCGCCGCGGTGATGGCTGCTGGCAGACCGTAGCCCATCGCCCCTGAGGTCGTGCCGAGAAACGTGCCCGGCCGACGGAACCGGAACCCGCGGCCAGCCCAGCCCGCGAAATTGCCGGCGTCGGTGGTCAGGATCGCGTCGTCGGGCAGGACACGGCGAAGCGTCGCGACCGTCGTTCCCGGGTGCACGCCAGGACCATCCCACGGTACGGCGTCCACCTTGCTGGACGCCGCCCAGGCGGCCGGGGCGGGGGCGTTGTGGGCCCGGGGGGTGGCCACCCGCTCGGCGTCCAGGACCGCCCGGCCAACGAGTCGCTCGTTGGCGGCGCGCAGGAAGACCTTGGCGTCGGTCGCCACTTCGAGCTCTGGGGCGGAAAGGCCGGGAGCGCGACCAGGCTCCAGGTCGACGTGCGCCCAGCGCAGCCCATCGCGCGGCATCGTGTAGCCGTAGCTCGTGATCTCGTTGAGCCGTGACCCGATCACCACGAGCGCGTCGGCGGCGTCGAGCCGTTCCCTGACCGACGGTGCGGCACCGAGACCGGTCATGCCCAGGTAGAGCGCGTGGTCGTTCGAGATCACGTCGGGGCGACGCCAGCTCGCGATGACCGGAACCTGGAGGAGCTCGGCGAAGCGGGTCAGCTCGGTGGATGTTCGCGCCCGGAGGACGCCGGCTCCGGCGAGGATGACCGGCCGTTCAGCAGACGCCAGGAGCTCGAGGACCGCGCGGATCTGATCGTCCGACGCTCTCGGCACGCTCGATCGGGTGTTGTCCGTCCGAGCATCCTCGGGCATCGGCTCATCGAGCAGGTCTGCCGGCAGGGCCAGGAGGACCGGGCCAGGCCGGCCGCCCAGGGCCTGGCGGACCGCCTCGGTCATGGTCGCGGCAACATCGGCCGCTGCGCGCGGTTCGGCAGCCCACTTGGCGAGCCCACCGAGGGTCCCGACCTGATTGATCTCCTGGAACGCCTCGCGGCCGAGGAAGGCGCGCTCGACCTGGCCAATGAGCGCGAACAACGGGGTGGAGTCCTGCCGAGCGGTGTGGATACCGATCCCCAGGTTTGCACCGCCGACCGCGCGCGTCCCGAGGCAGACCGCCGGCCGGCCGGTCAGTTGACCGTGGGCCTCGGCCATGAACGAGGCCGCGCCCTCGTGACGGGTGGCGATGACCCGAATCCCGGCGTCCTCGAACGCATCGAGGAGCCCGAGGAACGATTCGCCCGGCACGGTGAACGCATAGCGCACACCGGCCCCGCGCAGGGCGTCGGCGATGAACCGCCCGACGGTCCGGGGGCCTGCAATCCCGGGTGCGTCGGGCGCCGCGGGCGCTTCGGTCGATGGATCGGCTGGACTGGATTCGGTGTCGAGCTCGGTCATGGCGACGGCGCTCCTTGGAGGGTCAGCGGTAGTTCTCGAATTGGAGAGGCACGGGCAGGTCATCGAGCTCGCGAAGCCGGGTGATCACCCGTTGGAGATCGTCCCGGTTCTTGCCCGACACGCGTACCGCGTCGCCCTGAATCTGCGACTTGACCTTGGGGAACTCCTCGCGAATCAGCCTGGTGAGGCGCTTGGCCACCTCGTCGGACAGGCCGCGCCGCAGGCCGATCCGTTGTCGAACCTTGTTGCCGCCCGCCTCCTCGATCTTGCCCCAGTCGAAGACCTTGAGCGACAGGCTGCGCCGGATTGCCTTCGACTCGATGAGGTCCTTGAGCGCGGTCGCCCGGCCCTCGTCATTGGTGATCAGGATCAGCTCTTCCTTGGCCTGGCTGATCTCGACCGTCACGCCCTTGAAGTCGAAGCGGGTGCCGGCCTCGCGCCGAACCTGATCGAGCGCGTTGCGCAGTTCCTGTTCGTCGAAGTCACTGACAACGTCGAATGATTGCTCTCCGGACATCGATCCTCCTCCCTACTCTCGTCCCTCGGGCCCGTACCTCGTCCACTCGCGGAATCGGGCAATCCGGCCGTCCGGAGCGATCTCCAGCGTCATGAACCCAGCCAGTCGAACGAGGTGGCCGGACGCTCGCCGGGTAAAGGTGGCGTGCCAGGCGGCGAGCCGACGAGTGGCCTGCCGAACGGATCCTCATGGTACTCGGCGTCGTCGCTGAAGGACCCACCCAGGCATCGCCATCGAATCATCGACGTGCCTCCAATCGCTCCAACAGGCGCTCGCCGATTCGATAGCTGGCGCCACCGCCCATCACGAGCACGACGTCGCCCGACCGTACCTCACTCGCCAGCAGGTCCGCTGTCGACTCGACCGAGCCCGGCGCGAAGACCGGGATGTCCGGCCGTCGCGCGCTCACCGCCTCGGCCAGGCGCGCCGCGGACGCGATGCTCGTGTCCGGATCGCGCCCGGCCCAGATGTCGGCGATCGCCACCGCGTCCGCGCCGCCCAGGACCGTGGCGAATGCATTCAGCATGGCCGCCGTTCGGTGGAACGTCAGGGGCTCGAACGCGGCCCAGACGCGCCGTCCCGGCTCACGCTGGCGAACCGCGGCGAGCGTCTCCCGGATGGCCGTCGGGTGATGCCCGTAGTCGTCATAGACGGTGACGCCAGCCACTTCGCCCTTGCGTTCCAGGCGGCGCCCGACACCACGGAACGAGCCCAGGCTGGCGGTGATCGCCGAGGGCGTGAGACCAAGCGCCACGGCCGCCCCGACCACGGCCAGGGCATTTGCCGCGTTGTGCAACCCGGCCGTGGCGAGGCGTGCTGCGATCGGTCCGGCGAGCTCGTCCAGGCCGTACAGCTCGAGTGAGGTGGACGCCGCGTCCGTGCTGGCTACTCGTCCCAGAAGGGCCATGGCCGGCCTGCCGGCCGTCGCGAACCGGTCGACAATCCCGCGTGCGTAGCCGCCCAGGCGCTGGGGTGCCTGATCGATGAGTGCGTAGGCGATCAGCGAACCGGGCCAGTCGGCCAGTCGCTCCACGACCGTGGCGACCCCTTCGTCGGCAACGTTGGCGACGAGCGTCGCACCGTCCGGCGCACGACGCAGCCAGGCCTCGAATGTGTCGATGACGGCGTCGAGATCGGCGAACACATCGGGGTGATCCCACTCGACGCTGGTCAGGATCGTCACGGCTGGGCGGTACGGATCGAAATTGCCGGCGTACTCGTCGGCCTCCACGACGAAGGCCGCTCCCCTCCCCCAGCGCGCCGTCGCGGGGATGCCGCCGGTCACGCCCGCCGGCAGCAACGCCCCGACGAACGCCGATGGGTCCTGGCCGGCCTCGCTCAGGACGTGGACGAGCCAGCCGGACGTCGTGCTCTTGCCGTGGGTGCCGGCCACGCCCACCAGCGTTCGGCCCGCCGCCGTATCGGCAACGACCTGCTGCCACGGCTCGAGCGGGATCCCGGCCCGTCGCGCCGCGGCCAGCTCGGGGTTGTCCGGATCGACCGCGGTCAGGGCCTTGGTCACCGCCAGTCGATCGGGTTGCGGCAATGCGGTGACGTGGGCGGGTGAGTGACCCGTCTCGAGCGCGATGCCTGACGCTTCCAGGGCGACCGTGTATGGCGATGGCCCGCCCGCGTCGCAGGCCGACACGATCGCGCCGGCATGGGTGGCGAGGACCGCGGCGGCGCTGGCGCCTGCGCCCGCGGCGCCAACGACGTGGATCCGCTCGCCGGCCCGGATCAGTCGAGCGTCCCGGGCCGCCGCGAGACCGGCCCCGACTCGGCCGGCCGGGGTTGTCACGCGCGATCCGCTATCGCGTCGATCCGCTCGAGGACGAGCTCGAGCAGCGCCACCGCGCTGGCGCTCTTGTTCTCGGACCGGGAGCCGGTCCACACGTGGCGACGCACATGCGTGCCGGTGCGGTCGGCAACGGCAACGTAGGTGAGGCCGACAGGTTTGGCGTCGCTGCCGCCATCGGGACCGGCGATCCCGGTCACCGCGGCTCCGATGTCGGCACCGGTCCGATCGCGACCGCCGGACGCCATAGCCAGGGCCGTCTGAGCCGATACGGCGCCGTGGGCCGCCAGCACGTGCTCGGGCACTCCGACCAGCTCGCGCTTGAGCCGGTCCGAGTAGGTCACGAAGCCGCCAACATAGTAGCCACTCGATCCTGGCACTTCGGTGATCAGGTGGCCGACCAGTCCACCGGTGCACGATTCGATCGTCGTCAGGCGGACGCCCCGTGCCAGGCAGCGCTCGTGGAGGCGGGCCGCCAGGGCGACGAGCAGGTCGTCCGCCATGGCCCTATCGACGCTGCGTCTTGACCGGTGGGTCCGGCGGGGCAAACAGCCAGGTCTCCGGAATGCCGGCCCGACCGAGCGCACCCAGGGGCGTGCCGTTGAGGGTGAAATGGGTCGCTCCGGACGACCCGGATCTGACCTCGACGGACTCCTGCCCGGTGAAGGTCAGGGTCTTGCCGGCGGAGATCACCGATCCAGCCGCCCCGAGTTCCGCGTCCAGCTTCCCGTCCACCCAGACCTTCAACCAGGCCCGGCCGCCCTTGATCGTCACCACCAGGTTCACGCCCTTGTAGACCACGGTGACGCTGCGGGTCAGGGCCGCGGTCTTGCCCTGCGGGCTCGCCGCGGTGACCGTGATCGACCAGCGTCCGGCGGTGAGCTCATAGGGCGTGCTGAACGAGCCGTCCTCGGCCACGTCCAGGGTCACCGGGTCCGGCGCCGGCGGAGGCTCGGGCGTCGCGACTCCCTCGACCGCTGGCGTGGATGAGCCGACGTAGGTCGCGCTGACCACCACGGACGCCGCATTCGTGGCTCGGCCGGCGACGGGAATGGCACCGTTCTCGAACGAGGTCCCCTCGGCGGGCTGGTCGACCGTCAAGGTGGGCGCCTCGATGAGCAGGTAAGGGACGGTAATGAACAGGCGGATCGTGTCCTCCGAGCGCTTGCCGGTCTCCGGATCGATCGCGGTCACGTCGAACTGGTTCCGGCCGCGGCGCAACTCGACGTCCGAGGTCCAATCGCCGTCCGGACCGGCACTGACCTGGCGGGGATCCCGCCCGGGCGTCGCGATCGAGACCGTCGCGCCTGGCAGCGTGGTCCCACGCAGCGTGTAGCTGGTCGTTGCGTCGTCGACCTCGATGACGGCCGACGCCGGCTGGGTCACCGCGATCGAGGGCGGCTTGGCGAAGCGCATCACCTGGATCCCGAGGTAGGCCCCGAAAGCCAGGACGAAGACGGTCAGCAGGGCGACGACGATGATGCTCGGCGAGAAGGTCAGACCCGGGCGCGGCGCGGCGATGGGGCGCGGGACGGCGATGACCGGTGCGGCGTCTCGGGCTTCGCCTCGCTCACGACGCCAGTGGTCGAGGACCTCGTCGGGGTCAAGCCCCAGGTAGAGCGCGTAGTTGCGCAGGAACCCTTTCGTATACACCGCGCCCGGCAGCTCCTTGTAGTCGCCGCGCTCGAGGGCGCCCAGGTAGCGCGCCCGGATCTTGGTGTCGCGTTCGGCTCGATAGAGGTCGACGCCCTTGCGCTCGCGGGCCGCGTACAGGCGTTCGGGCAGGCTCGGGGCGGGATCCGCGGTCAGGCCGCGATCCGCGTTCGAGCGATCGGTACCAATCGCTCGCTTCAGCTGTTCCCTCGTCGTCATCCGTCATCCCCGTCGAGTCCATCGTCCGCACCGCGGGACGCCGCCGCCTCGTCGCGACGGAGGACCTGCCGCGCGTTCGAACCATCGAACGCGCCGATGTACCCGCGCGCCTCCAATTGATCGATCATCCGGGCGGCGCGGGCGTAGCCGACCTTGAGGCGACGCTGGAGCAGCGATGCCGAAGCGCGATCGTACTCCCGAATCACCTCCACGGCATCCGGTAACAGGCGGTCGGCGTCCTCGTCGGCGAGATCGTCGCCGGGGGCCGTTCCTTCATCGCGGGTATCGACGATCCGCATGTCGTAGTGGGGGTCCTCGATCTGGGCCTTCCAGTGGTCGACCACCCGGGCGATCTCCGGGTCGGACACGAAGACGCCCTGGAGGCGCATCGGACGGGGCAGGTCCGAGGGCTGGTACAGCATGTCGCCCCGGCCGATCAGGTCCTCCGCGCCGGGCGTGTCGAGGATCGTGCGCGAGTCGATCTGGGAGGCCATCGCGAAGGCGATCCGGCTCGGAAAGTTTGCCTTGATCAGGCCGGTCACGACGTTCACGCTCGGGCGCTGGGTCGCCAGGACCATGTGGATCCCGGTGGCGCGGGCCTTCTGGGCGAGCCGGACGATCGGATCCTCGACGTTCTTGCCCTCGCGCATCATCAGGTCGGCCAGCTCGTCGATGATGATCACGATGTAGGGCATCCGGTCCTCGGGATCGACCCGGGTCTCGTTGAAGACGCGGACATTGCGCGCGGACGCCCCGGCCAGCCGCCGGTAGCGCGCCTCCATCTCATTGACCGCCCACTTGAGGGCGGCCTTGGCCCGTTCCGGTTCGGTGATCACCGGCACCAGCAGGTGGGGCAGGCCGTTGTAGGCCGCCAGCTCGACCCGCTTGAGATCCATCAGGATCATCCGCACGTCATGCGGCGTCGCCTCGCACAGCAGACTGGTGATGAGGGCGTTGACCATGACGCTCTTGCCCGAACCGGTTGCCCCAGCGATCAGCAGGTGGGGCATCTTGGCCAGGTCGACCGCCTCGGCCTTGCCCGCAACGTCGCGGCCGAGGGCGAACGTGATGGTCGAGCCGGACGCCTTGAAGTCGACCTCCTCCAGGATCCGGCGGAGGGGGACCACGTTGAAGTCCTTGTTGGGGATCTCGATGCCGACCGCGCTCTTGCCTGGAATCGGCGCCTCGATCCGCAGCGATCGGGCCGCGAGGGCCATGGCCAGGGCGTCCGACAGGCCTTCGATCCGGCTGACCTTGATGTCCGGCGCCGGCTGGACCTCGTACTGGGTCACGAC
>JBKKDW010000206.1:0-3131 GCA_046708025.1 Candidatus Limnocylindrales bacterium | reverse complement strand
AGCCACGACGGCCCATGCTGGCGTGCCAATGTCGGCAATCGGCGCTGCCGGGTCGGGCGCGGCCGATGCCCCTGCGCTTGCGGCCCCGGGACCAGTCGAGGCCACCGGCGCTGTCGTGGCTGCGGCCTCGCCGAGCCAGGCCGACGGAACGGGTCCGTCGGGCGCGGGTTGCGGGCCGTAGCGGGTCGGCGCCGTAGCCCCCAGGTCATCCAGCCAGGCGGACCCGAAGGCGGCCATGTCCAGGCCAATGGCCGCATTGAACGCCTCGTCGTCCGTGCGTCCCTGGGCGTAGGAGCGGATGAGCGTCACGAGCGCGGCGCGACCGTGGATCCTGACCAGATAGTCGACCGCCGACGTGCTCTCCGCATAGGCCTGGACGAAGCGCTCGGCGCCAGTCGGAAACTGGCCGGTCAAGCCATCGAGCGGGATCAGCTCGCCGGCCCGCGCCGCCTCAGTGACCTGGCGCCGGTACGAAGCGTCATAGCCCTGGCTCAGGTAGTCGGCCAGGCCTTCGTTCAGCCAGTGCGGCGGGGAGTGGTACGGATTGTCGGACGCCGTATCGAACACCAGGTGGGCCAGCTCGTGCGGGATCACGATGCCGACCCAGGCATCGTCGATCTGGCCAGGCGAGATCAGGGCGAACAGCGTGCGGATATGGGCGGCGGCGAGTCCGCCAACGTTCTCGCGCGTGCCGGGTCCGAGTGCGTCGTAGAAGGCATCCTGGTCGGCGTAGACGAAGAAGTCGACCGGCTCCGATTCGGTGACCATGAGCAGATCGGATACCTCGCGAACGGCGTCCTCGGCGATTCTGAGCGCCCGCGCACCGAAAGCCGTGGTCCCCTCGTACCAATGCACGCGGACGACCTGGCCGGCCGCCGACTGCCAGGTGAAGCGATCGTCCGCGAAGGTGACCCGAACCTCCGGCCCGGTCTCGACGGCGTTCGGATCGTCGGCCGCGACCAGGCGCCAGCGGGCCACCATGGGCGTGTTTGGAAGGAATTGTCCGCCGTCGGCGGGCCCGAGGACGTGGCGCAGTATGGTCACCCCGGTCCCCGGCGACGGCAGCGGGATGACCAGCGGGCCGATCTGGTCGGCAACCGTCAGCAGCAGCTCGACCCGGGCCAATGCCCGGTCGATGGTAACGGGCTGCTCGAACCGGATCCCGACCTCGAACGAGGAAGTGGCCGTCGGCCGGCCGAAGTCCGCCCATGTCGCCGCGCCGACGACGGCCGCCTGGCCGAGCGCGAGGCCGGCCAATGCGACGATCGCGGCCAGCCTGAGGGCTAGTCGGCCCATGCCAGGCCCGCCATCCGTACGATTCCGAGCCCGTTCTGGGTGGCGCCCAGCAGCCCGTCGCGGGACAGGGCCCAGCCTGGGCCGTAGGCCAGCGGAACGACCGGAGCCTCGTCGCGAACGATCGCTTCCGCTCGGTCGTAGGCTGCGCTGGCGGCCGCGGCGTCGGTCGTCGAGCCGGCCTGGGCGATGGCCAGGTCGAAGGCTGGCGAGCTCCAGCCGCCGTAGTTATTCGAAGCGCCGGTGCCCAGCAGGACGCCCAGGAAGTCGTTCCGCCCGGGATAGTCCGCCACCCAGCCGAGGGACCAGATCTGGGGCGTGGCGGCGCTGAGCCGATCGAAGTAGCCATCGCCCATCTGCTCGGACACGAGCGCGATCCCAAGCTCGCGTCGCACCTCCTCGACGATGGCCGGGTCGTAGCCAGTGCCGCCAGTCAGCATCGTGGTCGGGGGGAAGCCGCCGCCGCCCGGGTAGCCGGCCTCGGCCAGTAGCCGGCGCGCCTCGTCCGGGTCGTGGACCGGCAGGAAGTCGTCGTCGCTCCGACCCGGGATCCCGGGCGGTACCATCGAATTGGCCACCTGGACGGACCCGCCCGAACCGGCCAGCGCGGCCATCCGCCGCCAGTCGACAGCCCGGGCGATCGCCTGGCGGACCCGCATGTCGTCGAACGGCGGCCGCGTCGTGTCGAAGCCGTAGTACTGGACAGACAGCGAGCCAACCTCGCGAAGCTGCGGACCAAGCGCCTGATCATAAGCGATCCAGGCGGCATCGAAGCTGCCGATCGGAGTGTAGTCGAGCTGGTCCGCCTCGAATGCCGCGACCGCGCTCTCGCCACCGAGGTCACCCACGAGCTCGATCGTCGCGATCGCCGGCGGACCGGCCCAGTAGCGCGGATTCGCGGTCAGGATCAGCGCCGACAGCGACGAACCACTGAGCACGTAACCGCCGCTGGCGACGAATCCATCGCCCGGCAGCAGGGCGGACGGATCCGCGCCCACCGCCGGCGGGACCACCGCGAACGTCGGGCCGGCCACGATGTTGGGGAAGTCCGACGCCGGCCGGACCAGGTCGACGATGAGGTCGTTGGCCGCGTCGTCGGCGCGCAGTCCAACCGAGGCCGGGTCCGCGTTCCGACCGCTCAGATACTCGCCGGCTCCCCGAATGTCGATGGCCAGCGAGGCCAGCGGCGATGGTGCGGCCGGGTCGATCAGGCGCAGCCAGCTGCGCACGACGTCCGACGGCCGGAGCGGGCTCCCGTCGGAGAAGGCCAGATCGGCCCGCAGATGAAACGTGATCCGCCGCCCGCCTTCGTCGAACCGCCACGACTCGGCCAGCGCCGGTCGAACCTGGAGGTCGGCGTCGAAGGCGGTCAGTGACTCGAACAGCTGGGCGCTGATGGCGGCACTGCCGGCGTCGCCCTGGACCGCCGGATCCAGTGATCCGGGCTCGCCCGTCAGGATCCGGACCGGCCGCTCGGGGGTCGCCCCGATCGATGGTGTGCACGATGCGAGCAGCGCAAGCAGGGCGAGGCAGACGACCGGGCGGCGCATCGGGCGGAGTATACGGGCGACCCGCCGGAAGGGCGGCCGGGCAGTGCCAACCTCGGGGCACGGGATGAGACCTCGCAGGTCCACACCGCCGGGGGAACGATGAACGGGCCGCGAGGCCTCTGCAGCGATAACGAGCACCCGCTCCGAACGTTAGGGCCGATTCTTCGCGACCTCGATACGATGGCTGCCTCCCGCCGGTGACCCGATGACCCTCCGACTGCGCGACACGCTGACCCGCCGGATCGAACCGGTCGAGCCGCTCGAATCCGGGCGGATCCGGATGTATTC
>JBKKDW010000205.1:0-5799 GCA_046708025.1 Candidatus Limnocylindrales bacterium | reverse complement strand
GCGATGGCATCCGATCGCCCCGGATCAGGCGCGAGATCGTGGAGTGATCCACGCCCGACTGCTGGGCGAGCTGCCGCTGCGACATCTTCTTGGCCTTGAGCTGCGTCCTCAGCCAATCGTTGAACGCTCGGCCGTTCTGGGTCGTCATGTGTGCCTGGGCGCTCCCTGGATAGAGCCGTGATGGGTCTTGCGCTGGCGTCACTATCCACGGGTCGTCTGGAGACCTATATCACCCGTTCGTACCGGTCGCGCCTCCATCCGGGGGTCCTCCCGCACGCAGTCCCGACCCCATGACCAAGGTACGGTTTGCGGGCGCCCGTGGATCAGGGCTGGACGATCGTCCGCAGGCCGCGTGGCTTGGACGAAACCAGGTAGGCGATCGTCCCGAACACGATGATCGAGAAGACACTGATCACCCGATCGAGCAGCGCGATCGCGGTCGCCTCCGCGAGGGGCACCCCGTACGCCACCGTGAGCACCCCCACGATGCCCGCCTCGACGATGCCCAGGCCGGCCGGGCTGAGTGGAACGGCTGTCAACAGCGAGCCGATCAGGGCCACGAAGACCGCCCCGGAGAGGCCCAGGCTCACGTCCGTGAACCCGAACGCGTGCACGATCAGGAACAGGCGGAGTGCCTCGGTCATCCAGATCATCCCGGTCAGGCTCCCGAGGAGCGGCATTTGCCGGAGCGCGATCGCGCCGAATACACCCTCCTCGAATCGGTCATAGAACTCCACGATCCGCGGCGGGAGCGGCAGCGCGACCAGGATCCGGCGGCCGAAGTTGCGAAGGGTGAAGAGGCCTACGGCCAGCACGACCACCACGACCAGGCCGATGACGAAGACCAGCTGGATCGGCGGCGGCAGGCCGTTACGGAAGCTCCAATAGCCGGCGGCGATACCGAGCAGGGCGATCGCGATCAGGTCCAGCACGCGCTCGATGAACACGGTCCCGAAGGTCCGGCTGAGCGACGCGGCGCTGTTGATCTTGAGCAGGTAGGCGCGGTAGACGTCGCCGAGCTTGGCCGGCACCACGCAGTTGACCAGCCACGACAGGAAGATGATCTCGGTCGAGTCACGGATGCTCACCCGGGTGCCGGTCCCGCGCAGGAGCAGCGCCCAGCGCAGCCCGCGCAACGGGAACCCGGCGTAGAAGATGAGGAAGGCGACCAGCACGAGTCGGAGGTCGGCCTCGGCGATCAGGCCGGGGACCCGGGCCAGTTGCGCGCCGTTGATCGAGACGAAGACCGCGATGACGACCAGCGGGATCAGGACGGAAATGATCGTGCGCGGCTGGCGCAGGCGGCGCGACAGCGAGAGCTGCTCGCGATCGTCCTCCGCTTCGAACCCCCGATCGTCCGGGCGGTCGCCTGGCACCGTCACGGGGCCTCCCGCGAGTCTCCCGGCCCGCGCGTGGGCGCGCCTGGCTGGACCCGACGGTTGCCGCGCCCACGCTGGACCAGCTTTGCCAGTGGCGTCCAGGCCCGGACGACGAAGCTCGCCCGGCCCGGCACGAGCTCGACCGAGGCCAGCGCGGCGAGCAGGCCGGCGGGCGTCGATGGATCGCCATCGAGCGCCGTGTAGGCGACGCCGACCTCCATGATCGAATGGGCGTCCGACACCGCGACACCGGGCAGGCCGTGCTCGCGCGCGTACCGGGCGGCCTGCTCGTTGCCCCGGCCGATGAGCCGTGCATTGTGGGTCTCCACCCAATCCACCCCCAGGTCCGGCCCGTCCATGCGATCCTCGCTCAGGAGTGAGCCCCGAAGGCGATCGAACGGGTGCGGAATCCCGACCAGGCCGCCCTGCTCGCGCGCCGCGGCGATCGTTTCAGTCACCGACAGGCCGGGTGCGATGGCCTGCTCGAGGTAGAGGCAGATCAGGTCACCGTCGCGCGACCGAACCTCCTCCCCGACGATCACGGTCAAGCCGGCCGGCGCCAGCCGGCGTGCCTCGAACGCGCCGTCGATCCGGTCGTGGTCGGTGATCGCCAGGTGGGTCAGCCCGCGGTCAGCCGCGGCCCGGACGACATCCCTGGGCGCCGACAGGCAATCGAAGCTTGCCCGCGTGTGGCAATGCAGGTCGACATAGGCGCGGCCGGTCATACCTGTTGGACAAGGGATTTCTTGAAGAAGTCGAAGTGTTCGAGGGCCAGCCCGGTGCCGAGGGCCACGCAATTGAGCGGGTTCTCGGCGACGTGGCAGGGAACTCCGGTGACCTGGGTCAGGAGCTTGTCGATGTTGCGCAGCAGGGCGCCCCCGCCGGACATGACCATGCCCTTGTCGATGATGTCGGACGACAGCTCGGGCGGGGTCTGCTCCAGGACCGAGCGGACAGCGGCGACCAGCTGCTGGAGGGGCGCCTCGATGGCCTCCATCACCTCGCTGCTGGTGATCGGGATGGTCCTCGGCAGTCCGGCGATCAGGTCGCGGCCGCGCACTTCCATGGTCAGCTCGCGCTCGAGCGGCAGGGCGGTCCCGATCTGGATCTTGACCTCCTCGGCCGTCCGTTCGCCGACCATCAGGTTGTACTTCTTGCGGATGTAGGTCGCGATCGCGTCATCGAACCGGTTGCCGCCGACCCGCAGGCTCTTCGAGACGACGATCCCGCCGAGGGCGATGACCGCGATCTCGCTGGTTCCGCCGCCGATGTCGATGATCATGTTGCCCGACGGCCCGCTGATCGGGACATTGGCACCAATGGCCGCCGCCAGCGGCTCCTCGATCAGGTAGGCGTCCTTGGCCCCGGCCTTCAACGCGGCGTCGCGCACCGCCCGCTTCTCGACGCTGGTAACGCCGGCCGGGACGGAGATCATGACGTCCGGCTTGGTGAAGCCCAGGCGGCCCTTGCGGACCTTGCCGATGAAGTGGCTGAGCATCGCCTCGGTGATCACGTAGTCGGCGATGACGCCATCCTTCATCGGACGGATGGCGTGGATGTTGCCGGGCGTTCGCCCGATCATCTCGCGCGCCTCCTCGCCCACCGCGACGATCCGGTTGTCGTCCGAGACGGCGACCACGCTGGGCTCGGTGATGACGATCCCCTTGCCCTTGACGTAGACGAGGACGTTGGCGGTGCCTAGGTCGATGCCGATCTTCATGAGGTGCTGACTGCTGTCCCTTCCGCCGTGCGCGAGATGCTGGCTCCGAGCTGCTGGAACTTGCGCTCGATGTTCTGATAGCCCCGGTGAACGTGGTGCGCACCGTGGATCGTGGTCGTACCCTCGGCCGCCAGCGCAGCCAGGATCAACGACGCGCCCGCGCGCAGGTCGCCGATCTCGACCTCCGTCCCCACCAGCGTGGACGGCCCGCTGATCGTGGCGTGTTGCGGGTCCAGCAGCTCCGCTCTGGCGCCCATCCGGCGAAGTTCGCCCAGCCACTCCAGGCGGTCCTCGAAGATGGCCTCGTGGACGCGGGACACGCCGCGGGCCTGCGACAGGAGCACCGCGGTGGGCGGCTGGAGGTCGGTGGCGAGCCCCGGATACGGTGCGGTCTCGATGTCGCAGGCGCGGAAGCCGGCGCCGCGCAGCGCGCTCCCGTCGACCTCGATCCTGTCCGTGCCACAGTCGACCCCCACGCCGATGCGCTCCATCGTCTCCAGGAACGCGCCGAGATGGTCGCATGGGGCGCCCTCGAGCGTAATCTGCCCGCCGGTCACCGCCGCGGCCACGATGAAGGTGCCGGTCTCGATCCGATCCGGGACGACCCGGTGTTCGGCGCCGCGCAGCCGCTTTTGTCCATCGACCTCGATGGTATCGGGATAGGTCCGCTCCACGGCCGCGCCCATCGCCTGGAGGAAGAGGATCAGGTCGTCCACCTCGGGCTCCTGGGCGGCCGGTCGGATGATGGTGTGGCCCTCGGCCAGGGTCGCCGCCAGCATCGCGTTCTCGGTGCCCATCACCGACACCAGCGGAAACCGGACCTCGCCGCCGCGCAGCCGGCCGGGCGCGGTCGCGAAGTAATAGCCGTTGCGGTATTCGATCGATGCGCCCAGGGCCCGCATCGCCTCAACATGCAGGTCGACTGGCCTCCGGCCGATCCGGTCGCCGCCGGGGTTGCTGATGATGACCCGCCCGAACCGCGCCAGCAGCGGGCCAAGCAGGATGAAGCTGGCGCGCATCTTCGCGGCCGCCTCGAGCGGGACGAACAGCCACTCGACATCGCCCGAGGCGATCTCGTAGATGTTGTCGGCCGGATGATCGACCACCACGCCGAGGTCGCGCAGGGTCTCGGCCATGACCCGCACATCCTCGATCTCGGGGACGTTAGTCAGCCGGCACCGTTCGCCGGTGAGGGTCGCCGCGGCGAACAGCTTGAGCGCCGCGTTCTTGGCACCGCTGATGGTGACCTGGCCGTGGAGGGGACGGCCGCCCTCTACCCGGAAGATCTCCGGAGCAACGGGCTCCGGGCGGTATTCCCAGTGGAACAGTCTCGCGTCGGCCATCAGCCCGGGCTGCCTATCCGCGTCGCCGCGGGCCCTCGCGGTGTCGGCGCTCGGCGACGCGGATCCGCAGGAGAGCCTGCTGGAGCGCGGCCCGGGCGGCGGACAGGTCCGCGCCCTCGCTGTATCCGCCCTCGAGCATCTTCTCGGCCTCGCGTCGGGCCGCCTGGGCCTTCTCGAGGTCGATCTCGCCGGCGAGGTCGGCCGTCTCGGCCAGGACCACGACCTTGTCCGGTCGGACCTGCACGAAGCCGCCGACGATCGCGAACGACTCCTCGGCGCCACCCTTGCGGATGCGCAGCTCGCCGACCCCGAGCATCGACACGAGCGGCGCGTGATGGGGCAGGATGCCGAGCTGGCCCTCGATGCCCGGCACGTTGACCGCGTCGACCGCGTCCGAGTAGGCGAGCCCCTCGGGCGTCACGATCTCGAGCTGCAGGGGCATGTCAGCCGGCCAGCTTCTCGGCGTTCGCCCGGACGTCCTCGATCGTGCCGGCCAGGAAGAACGCCTGCTCGGGCAGGGTGTCGGTCTTGCCCTCGAGGATCTCCTTGAACGAGGCGATCGCGTCCTTGATCGAGACGTACACGCCGGGCCGTCCGGTGAACACCTCGCCGACAAAGAACGGCTGGCTCATGAACCGCTGGAGGCGACGCGCCCGGGCGACCGTCGACTTGTCCTCTTCGGACAGCTCGTCGATGCCCAGGATCGCGATGATGTCCTGGAGGTCGCGGTAGCGCTGCAGGACCCGCTTCGTCTCCTGGGCGACGTCGTAGTGCTCCTGGCCGACGACGTTCGGGTCGAGCACGCGCGAGGTCGAGGTGAGCGGGTCGACCGCCGGATAGATCCCGAGCTCGGCGATGTTGCGCTCGAGCCGGATCGTCGAGTCGAGGTGGGCGAACGTCGTCGCCGGCGCCGGGTCGGTGTAGTCGTCGGCCGGCACGAAGACCGCCTGGAGCGAGGTGATCGAGCCCTTCTTGGTCGAGGTGATCCGCTCCTGGAGGCCGGCCATCTCGGTCGCGAGGTTCGGCTGGTAGCCGACCGCCGAGGGCATCCGGCCGAGCAGCGCCGAGACCTCCGAGCCCGCCTGGGTGAAGCGGAAGATGTTGTCGATGAACAGGAGGACGTCGCGGCCCTCCTCGTCGCGGAAGTACTCGGCCATCGTGAGACCGGTGAGGGCAACTCGCTGGCGCGCGCCGGGCGGCTCGTTCATCTGGCCGAACGCAAAGGCGGTTTTCTCGAGGACCTTCGACTCGGTCATCTCGGCGATGAGGTCGTTGCCCTCGCGGCTGCGTTCGCCGACGCCCGCGAACACAGACACGCCCGCGTGCTCCTGGGCGACGTTCCGAATCAGCTCCTGGA
>JBKKDW010000204.1:0-3682 GCA_046708025.1 Candidatus Limnocylindrales bacterium | reverse complement strand
GTCCCCAATGTCCGGACCAAGCTCCAGACCCTCAACGACGTGGGGCTCGGCTACGTCCATCTCGGCCAGCCGGCGACCACCCTGTCCGGCGGAGAGGCGCAGCGGGTCAAGCTGTCGACCGAGCTGTCGCGGCGCGCCACCGGACGCACCCTGTACGTCCTGGATGAACCGACGACCGGCCTCCACTTCGCCGACGTGGAGAAGCTGCTCGAGGTGCTCCACCGGCTGGTTGAAGGAGGGAATACGGTGCTCGTCATCGAGCACAACCTGGACGTGATCAAGACGGCCGACTGGATCGTGGATCTCGGCCCTGAGGGCGGCGATCGGGGCGGGCTGATCATCGCCGAGGGAACGCCCGAGGAGGTCGCCGCGATCAAGGGTTCCGCGACCGGGGAGTACCTCGCCCGGGTGTTGCGCGGCGAGCCCCTGGTGCCGCTTTCCGACGTGACCTTCGCCGAGGAGGCCGGTCGGGGCCGGACCAACGGCCGCGGGCCGCAACAGGCGATCCGGATCAAGCCGTCGGGCAAGCGCGCGACGGCCGCGGCCTGCCGGGACAGGGTCTAGCATACGGGCGTGCCGGACATCGATTTCGCCTTTCTCGCCGACGCCGCCGAGACCGTACCCGGTCAGAAATTCCACGTGCTGGGTGGCGGAGTCGCGCGCATCGGCGGACGGCGATTCCCGTTGCGCCACCCGCATCTGGCCCTCGTCGTCGGCCTCCAGATCACGGCACCGGAGACGGATCGGGAACATGAGATCCGCTTCGTCCTCCTCGACCCGGATGGCGGTGAGGTTGCCGGGGCCACGGGCAGTCTGTCCGCCCGGAGCCAGCGCGACGGCCGCGATGCGGTGCTGACGTTCTCCATCGACCTGTGGAACCTGACCTTCCCGGCGCCCGGGGACTACTCGTTCCGGATCCTGGTCAACGGCTCCGAGCGCAAGCGACTGCCGCTCCTGCTGCTCGCCCCAGCTGATCTCGGCAGTGGCGACGACGGCATGGGGACGAAACCGGCCGATGACTGAGGGGGCCGGCCCGCGGTCCGCCCGGCAGTCTGCCCGACATGAGCGCGCGGCCATCGACGAGGTCGCTCTCGCCGCCGCCCGCCACGCCGACCGTCTGCTGGCCGAGGCGCGGGCGCTGGGTGTGACGCGTTGGATCTCGTACCTCGATCCGTTACCGGAGCGACTGCGCGACGATGAACCGGCAGCATTGCGAGCGACTGCCGTTCGCTGCCGGGCGGCCTACGGCGTCAAGGACTCGGTGCGTGACGCGCTCCCACCGGAGTTGACCGAGCCCTTCCTCGATTCGATCGACCGCCTGCTTCGAGAGCTCAACCGCGAGCTTCACCGGGCGCGGGGCTGAGTCCAAGCTCGTCCGGGCTGAACGCCTCCAGCAGGAACGGCGAGGGGATCGCCGGGTCGTACAGCAGGGTGAGTGTTCGACGCGCGCGGGTCCACGCTACGTATGCGAGGCGGCGCTCCTCCTCGTACGCTCGGACGGGATCCTCGGCCTCGCTGACTGATCGTGGGTTGGGAAAGCGACCGACCTCCATGCCAACGACGACGACGTGATCGAACTCGAGCCCCTTGGTAGCGTGCGCGGTTGCCAGGGTGAGCTGGGCGTCGTCGCAGCGCAGCTGCTCGAGCCGGACGCGAGCCGCGCGAACCGCGGCGATGCATTCGGTCAAGTCCGCCTGTCGCGGTGCCCAGGCGAGCAGCGCAGTCGCGAGCTCACGCTTGGCGGCGCTCGCCTTCGGGTCGCGTAATGCGGCGCGGCGGACCCGCCCGAGCGTGACCAGCAGGGGCTCGCCTGGGACCGCGGTCCGAGTCGCTCGGTCAAGCAGCTCGTCGAGCGTCGGCGAGTCGAGGAGCAGGTCGATTCGGGGGGCCCGAAACGGCAGCCCCAGCTCCATTGCGACCGCGATCGCCGGCAGGAGTTCTCGGTTCGTTCGAGCCAGGATTGCGCGCGTCGAGTCGTCCGGTGGCCACGTTCCGATCGCGCGTTCCAGGCGGACCGTTTCGTCCGACGCATCGGGCGCCAGCACCAGCGAGCCTTGTGTGTCTGGCCCGGCCCGGATCCGCTTCCGGAATCGCTCGCCGTTGTGCTCGACCAACCGAACGGCGCGTTCGACCACCGGTCGAGGGCAGCGGTAGTTGACCTCCAGGTCGACCCGGCGCAGCCCCGGCAGGTGGTCGACGAGTCCGAGGATCCGTCGGACGTCGGCCAGGCGCCAGCCGTAGATCGATTGGTCGTCGTCGCCGACGAGGAATATCCGATTGGCGGGCGCCGCCAGCAGCATGGCCAGCCGCAATTGGGCCCGGTCGACGTCCTGTACCTCGTCCACCAGGAGCTCTCGGCATCGATCGCGCCAGCGCGCGAGCAATGAATCGTCGTGTTCGAGGCGCTCGATCGATCGAAGGATGAGGTCGTCGAAGTCGAGCCCACCGCTTGTCGCGACGGCAGCCTCGTACGCAACGAACGCCCGCGCAACCGGTCCCGCGTCCGGGTCCGCTGCCACGTCATCCGCCGCGACGCCCAGCTCGACCTTGAGCCGCGAGACGACGGTGTCAAGGCGCAGCAACGCGGCCTCAGCCGCCCACGGCGCGACGTCGCGCAGGATCGCCGGTCGGTCGGCCAGCGGCTCTACGGCTACCCCGGCGTCGCGCAGGATCTCGCGACCAAGCGCATGGAAGGTTTGGACCCGCACGGTCCCCGCGGCGACGCCCAGCGGAGCCACGGCGGCATCGAGCCGTTCGGTCATCTCGATTGCTGCCCGCTTGTTGAAGGTGATCGCCCGGATGGCTGCTGGCGGTGTCCCGGTGGCGATCAGCCAGGCCGCCCGGGCGACCAGCGTGGTCGTCTTGCCGGATCCCGCCGGGGCGATGCACAGCGATGGGCCCGGGGGCGAGGTGGCAGCAGCTCGCTGGTCCGGCGCAAGCCGGGCCAGGCGTTCGGCAACCGCCGGATGGAGGTCCATCGGCAGATGGTGCAGGGCGGCGATTGCCGCACGCTTACTTGTCCGTCTGACCGGTGCGCCCACGCACCGAGGATTGTTAACAAAGGGCGTATCGACAATTTACGAGCGGCAATGACGCGCTATCGTGTGCGGACCAGTTTCCCTGGGAGGGGTCTGGGGGACTCCCTAGCCGCCGCGCCCCTGGCGTTGTGTGCCCCTGATCGTCCTGGAGGTGCTCTGTGCATCGGTCGTCCCGTTCCCGGTTCGTGGTCCTGCTGAGCGTCATCGCGATCCTCGGTTCCGTGGTGGCGGCGCCAGCCGCCGCAGCACCGCCGCCGACCGGCAAACCGTCAACGGACAAAGTCATCTTCTTCTCCTCCGACGGGATGCGCCCGGACCTCATGGAGCGCTACGCCTCCGAAGGCGCGATGCCCACCTACGCCGACCTGATGGAAGACGGCGTTCGAGGCGACAACGGCCTCGTTCAGGCGTTCCCGCCCAATACGGGCGTCGGCTGGAACACGCTCGCAACAGGGACGTATCCTGGCGAGCACGGCTCGACCAACAATACGTTCCACCGGATCGGCGAGAGCAACTTCAACAACCGAACGTCGGCCTTCACCTCCGGGATCGTCCAGGCCGACTCGCTCCCACAGGCGGCGGAGCGGAGCGGGAAGAAGGTCGTGGCCGTCGAGTGGGCCGGCGCCCGCAACTTCCTTCCGGCC
>JBKKDW010000203.1:0-4338 GCA_046708025.1 Candidatus Limnocylindrales bacterium | reverse complement strand
GGCTCAACACGATGACCTCATCGTGGTCCCTGCCACCGAGCTGGCCTCCGCATTTCCTCGAGTCCTTGACACAGTCTGAACGAATCGGACCCTACCCACCCTCATCATGGGTAGACCGCGGTTACAGCCGTGGCACCGTGGCCGGAGTCCCATGGACCGAGACCTCGTCGAGCGGGCTCGCTCGGGCGATCAGGAGGCGTTCGCCGATCTGGTGCACCAGGTCAGCGATTCGCTGTTTGGTGTCGCCCGGCGGATCCTGCGCGATCCGGGACTCGCCGAGGACGTCCTGCAGCACGCCCTCGTGACCATCTGGCGCAAGCTGCCGCCCGACCGCTTCGAGGCCTGGGCCTTCCGGATCCTCGTAAATGCCTGCTACGCGGACGCGCCGCGCAACCGTCAATGGGCGGCCACCATTCGAGTGCTGCCGGTCGGCCGGGCCGACCAGGTTGACGACTACCAGGCCATCTCCGATCGGGACGAGCTGGAGCGCGCATTTCGCCGCCTCCCGCTCGATCAGCGAGCGGTCTTCGTCCTGCACCACCACGTAGGCCTGCCCGTCGTAGCCGTGGCCGAGACCCTCGGCATCCCGGACGGGACCGCCCGCTCGCGATTGCACTACGCAACCCGAGCGCTCCGGGCCGCCTTCGAGGCAAGCCGGACGCCGACCAAGGTCCAGGAAGGGCGAACGGCATGACTGACCCCCGAAGCTTCGAACGTGCCGTGGACGACTGGCTGGCAGACGGGCCGACCGGAGCCCGCAGCCGGCAGTCGATGCCGTCCTTCTCGCCATCAAGACGACCCCACAGGAACGGGATCTCCGGATCCCGTGGAGGAACCCGACCATGCCCGCTCCACTGCGGCTCGCCGCCGGGATCGCGATCGTCGCGGTGCTCGGCTTCGCGGGCCTGACTCTCCTAAATCCCGGGACGACCGGGACCGGCGGCGTGCCCCCGGCGACGCCGACCCCGGCCTCGACGCCCACGCCAAGCCCGACACCAAGCCCGACGGCCGGCTCTACCGATGGCCCGATCGACACCGCGACGTGGACGACGTACACGTCAAGCCAATACGGGTTCACCATCGGTCTTCCCGATGATTGGAGCGTCAACTCCGCTGACCGCCCGTGGGACCTCGACACGGACGCGGCGGATTGGCTGAGCCCGGCCATGGACGACTTCACGGCGCCCACCGGTGACGTCCGTGTCAGCGCCTGGGCGGTACCCGCCGCGTTCGGCTCGACTGTCGCGGGATTGGCCGAGGTCGAGGCGTGGGTCGAGGACTACTGCCAGAAAGCGAACGAGGCGCCCTGCACCGGGATCCCCGACCGTGCGGTGCCGCTGTGCCTCGAGCGGCGAGACTGTCATCCCGGCCTGCTCGTGCCATTCGATGAGGACGTCTTGGCCTTCTTCACGAACGGCTCCCCGGGCAGCGACCTGGTCGTCGTCGCGGTCTGGCGGCCCGAATCGGATCCGAGCGTCCTCCAATACGGCGGCTCGCGTCGGCTACTCGAAGGCTTTCTCTCGACGATGTGTGTGTGGCCAGAAGATGCGCGGCCGCCATTCGAGACACAGATCCCTGGTTGCTGACGACCGGTACTGCCTTAAATCAACACTATGAGTGGATCGTGCGAATCCGCTGCTCGGACCACGATCCGACTGGTCAGCTGAGCCCCACCCTTTGGTGTCACGCGGTTGCCAGGCCAGCCTCGACAGGCCGACGGGGGCCGTACCATGCCCATGAGTCGCGTCCACAAGGGGAGGTGACATGCCCAACGATGTCGAGGAAGTCACTGCCGCCTTTCGTCTGACCTGGGCGGAGTTCAGCGAGATGTTGGGCGCGACGTTCCACGCTTTGGGGCTGCCCGAGCGTAGGCCGAACCTCCAGACACGCCTGTACTTGCGCTGGTCACATTGGCGCAACAACGAGGAGACGTTTGTCGGCGCCGATCGCGACGGCATCGTCGTCCATGCCGAAGGCTTCGATCCCGTCGGAAACCCCTGGTCCGCGTTCGGCCTCAGCTTCGAGACCCAGAGAGTAATTGGCCTCCTGCTGACAGAGACGGCGGCGCCGATCCTGATCCCGAAGCGGTCACTCGCCGATAACGACCTGCGGTTGCTCCGGCGATTGATCGAGGAGAACCTCATCAAGAGCGCCGATGCGATCGAGGCGATGCGCGAGCGACGCCTGGCACCAATGGGGTAGCGACTGCGTCGATCCTTGTCCCCGCCCGTCCAGCCTCGACGGGCCGACGGGGGCCGTCGCTCGCTGTCACCACACGACCGAGAACCCCACTTCCGCTCCCGACGTGTTAGGGCATACTTCGCCGACCGGCAAGGAGGCACGGGAGCGGGGGCCCAGCAGTGCGGCGTCCTAACCACGGTCGCCGACCGTCGCGCTGTGCCAATGGCGAGACCGACCCCCGGTGGGCGCATGCGCCCGAGGGAGGGTCGGTTCATGGACGCGATCACGAGACGAGCTCCGCTACATCGGCCAAGCGGTCTGCGCGGAGGAATCATCATCGGCCTCGCCCTCGCCCTCGTCGGCGGGATTGTCGGCACCGCGACCGGCGCCGTCACGCCGTTCCAGCTCGTCATTGTCAAGAACACCGCCGCGGAGCCAGTCCCCGTCACCGGGACGGTCAATGTCGGCAACACCCCGGCCAACCAGTCGGTCACGGTCAGCAACTTCCCGGCGACCCAGCCCGTCACCATGGCGGCCATTGCGCCAGAACAGGTGGCGGACAAGTACTTCGGCCAGCGCTTTGTAGCGAATGTTATTGGGCTCGGCGGGGACCCGGCGATCGCCGATTTCGAGGGGACGATCAACGTCACCACTCTCACCGTGGGCAGCGAAAACGACACCTACGACATCATCCTGATCACCGCGAGCGGCAAGCAGCTGAGACTCGCCAAGTGGAAGGAGGACAATTTCGCCCTCGACTTCAGCAAGCCCGTTCCAGCGACGGGGGTACGCCTCGAGTGCAGAAACACTGCGTTCACTTGTCATCTCTATCTGTCGGTGATGGGGTATTGATGTCACGTGTATCGCTAGATATGCGAGAGGTGAGCGACCCGGCGTAGGGTCACATCGGCCCGCCGCTCCGCGCGTCGGCTACGTCCTCGAGGCTAGACCGATGGCGACGGCGGGCCGTACTTTGTCGTCGATGACACGCGATCGCGTTGGCACCTTGGCTCGATCGACAACCTCGGCGACTTCCGAAGGCGTGATCCGCGAGATGGACCGGCGCGCAAATCGGACCCAGGCGGAGCACTTGACCCGCACCGCGTACATCGCCACCGGAGCGGCGATCGTGTCAGCGTTTGCTGCCCTCGTCGCCGTCCTTGCCCGGCCATGACCCGTCCGCGCGGCGATCCTGAGCTGATCTACCGGGCCCAGCGTGCCGGCATCTTCGCCCGCCTGCGGGACGAGGTACGGATGGACGAGCTCGACGCCGAGCAATGGCTCGCGGCATGGGAACACGAGGCCGAGGCGACTGGCCGGGAGCGCGGCTCGACGGGCTATTGGGACGAAGCTTGGGATTGGATCGAGACTCAGCGCAACTCGCCCAAAACGGACATGAACGCCGAGGGCGAGGATGGGCAGGTGTACGGCGGCTGATCGCACTCTCGTGGTCAGCCCGACGGGCCGACGGGGCGTTGTGCGTCCAATGGCGGGGCGTCGGATGACGGTCACCGCTCACTGTGGCTGGCCTGGAGGGAGCAACCAAATGAGAAAGCAACTCGGCGCCGTGCTGGTGGCGTTCGTCCTCCTAGCCATGATCGTGCCCAGCGTCACGGCGGCCACAACATGGACCGCCCGCATGGGCTCCTATGGCATCGCCACAATCCGGGTCGGTTCGCCGGACCGTCTCAGCATCAGCGCCAAGAACTTCCGAGCACGGATCGCCTACACGATCACCCTACGGCGCGGTTCCTGCGCGACTGCCGGGACGCTGGTGTATTCGATTCGCCTGACGTCGTCGAGCACTGGCACGATCGTCCGGACGCTCTATCTGACCAGTGCCCAGACCCGCGCTGCGAAACTTCCGCTCGCGATCAGGGTCGGGACCAAATGCGGCGCTTTCGCGCTGCCGGTCACGCCGGCTCCCACACCGACCCCCACGCCGGAACCGGGCACGTTTGGCAGCGGGACGCATGTTGTCGGCGCTGCGATTCAGCCAGGCACCTATCGAACAAACGGCGGCCCCTCCTGCTACTGGTCGCGGCTGTCGGGCTTCGGTGGCACCCTCGACGAGATCCTCGCCAATGGCTTCGGTGGTGGGTCGCAGATTGTGACGATCGCCTTGACCGACGCAGGATTCTCGTCGAGGAACTGTGG
>JBKKDW010000202.1:0-2861 GCA_046708025.1 Candidatus Limnocylindrales bacterium | reverse complement strand
CATCTGCGCCGCGCGGGCGGCCCTCCCCGGCGCGTGCTGGCAGGGGACGACAGAATCCTCGGCCCCGTGAGTTGGCAACGTCAACCGACTTATCTACCAACGGTACGTTTCGGCCGGCGACTTGTCCTCGGCGGGTCCACTGCGCGTCCACAACCGTCTGCGCACCCATGCGCCGTTTCCCATTTCGCCGGCGCTCGCGCTGGCATCAACATTCGTTCTCAGTGGCGTCGCGATGGCCGGCGGAGGTCTGCTACGCCCGCAGCGTGCCGGGCGTGGCGCCGCTTGCGGCCGCCCATATCCATGTCGCGCCGGCCGGCGTGGCCGGTCCGGTCTTGATCCCGGCTCCGCCGACGAGCGTTACCGGCGCAGCGGCTGCGTGACCGCGGACCGTGATCTGATGGTCGCGATCCTCACCAACCCGAGCGGCCATTACTTCAACGTCCGCCTCGGGGACTTCCCGGCCGGCGCGCTGCGCGGCCAGCTGACGCGCTAACCAGCCCTCGCTTCACCTGGCACTCGAGGCCCTGCGACGCCACACCCAAGCTGCCCGCCACGAGCACGCCTTCCGCCGCCACTTCGGGCGTCTTTACGATGACGTCGTTGCTGCGCTCGACGAATGTTCGCCGACCTGGGCTAGCTCGGTGCGGCGAGGTCGCGACGCGGGAAAACGATGAGCGCGTAGACGATCGCGCATGCAGATATCACCAGCAGGATGGCCAGTCCAAACAGATCGAGTCCGCCCGTAAGGAGCTCTCGCGGCTTCAGGTAATGGAACAGGGAGTATGGCTGGAGCCATGCTGCGTCGGGCCACAGCGAGCCCAGTATCTCTAGGAAATACGACACGATCACGATGGCCAACGTGATCCCGAGGGCGGGCGACGTTCGATCGAACGACACGGACGCCGCAAGTCCAATCGAACCGAACGCTCCGAACAGCAAGAATCCGTTCAGCCAGACGACAGGGATCCGAGCCACATCGATCTCGTCGAGAACCCCGAACATCGCGGCGCCCGCTACGTTGCCGGCGAGGATGGCGCCGATCGCGATCCCGATGAACACGAGGGTCGCCGTGAGCAGTGTCGCGTACGTTCGCCGTCGCGATAGCGGACGAGCCAGGAGAACCTCGAGGGTCCCGCGCTGGCGCTCGCCGGCGACCGCCCCGGCCGCAAAACCGACGGCGAAGATAGAGTTGAGGACGAGCGAGATCGGGTGGATGAAGCCGAGCCCGATCGCGCCGGGCAGGCTGAAGACGTCGCCCTCGCCGAACTGGGCGAATTGCTCTGGGATGACGCCCGAGTCGTACAGCTGCTTGAACTCGACGCCGAACTGCGAATAGATCACGGGCATGAACAACCCCCAGGCAGCAAGGCCGACCACGACGACTGCGAGACGCAGCCGCTGGGACCGCCAGGTATGGAGGAGGAGCACTCGGTTCATCGGTGCGGCTCGACCTCGGGTCTGGGTGCCTCGGGTGGCGACGCTTCCCGTCCTGATACCTCGGCCCCACGCCGCTGTCCTTGCGGAGCCCCGTCGCCGGGCGGACCATCGCTCCGGATCGGAGCCAGGCCCAGTTCTTCGGCGTAGAACTCGAGGAATGCCTCTTCGAGGTGCGCGGGCTCGATCGTCAGGTCGCTGATCGCCGCACCGACGATCGCTTGCAGGAACGGTCCGACCTCGCCCTCCAGCTGGCAGCTCAGGCGCCCGTCGCTCAGGGTCACCGCGGACACGCCGGCCACACCGTCCAGCGCCGGGGCCGGTCCCGCCAGCCGCATCTCGACGTTCCGCTTGCGCCGAGCCAGCAATTCGCCCACGTCCTGCAGGGCGGCAAGCCGGCCGAGGCGGATGATGGCCACCCGATCACACACGCGCTCGACCTCGGACAGCACGTGCGAGGAGAGGAAGATCGTTCGCCCGCGCGCGCGGAGCTCATCGAGCATCGCGTAGAACGCCCGCTGCATGAGCGGGTCAAGGCCCTCGGTCGGCTCATCGAGGATCGCGAGCTCGGGATCGTGCTGGAGAGCCTGGACGATCCCGATCTTCTGGCGCATGCCCCGGGAGTAGTCGCGGACAGGGCGGCGAAGGTCGCGCTCGGAGAACTCGAACCGATCGAGCAGGAGCTTTCGGTCCGGTGCTGGACGGTCGTAAAGGTCGGCGAGGTACTCGAGGAGGTCGCGTCCTGACAGGTTGTCGTACAGCGCGATTCCGCCAGGGAGGTAACCCACCCGCCCGCGGATCTCGACCGAAGAATGCTCGGTGTCGAGGCCCAGCACGGTCGCCCTCCCGGCGGACGGATGGAGGAATCCCAGGAGGAGGCGGATGGTCGTGCTCTTGCCCGCGCCGTTTGGGCCGAGGAACCCGAAGATCTCGCCGGCTCGGATCTGGATGGACAGTTGATCGAGCGCGGTAACGCTACGCCCGTAGCGCTTGCCCAGTCCCTCGGTGACGATCACGCTCACGTGCGCAGGCTATACGGCGTGGCCGCACACCGCCAGCGCCCCAGGCGCGCTAGTGATCGGCGGCTTTCTGGGCGCCGAGGTGGCAGGGGATTCGGCCGACAACTGCGTATCGGGCGAGGGTCCTGGCGCTGCCCGCGGCCATCGAGGCGGCATCACCGGCGAAGCGGGAAGAGCTCTGCCGGATCGTCGTCCAGCGGGTCGTCGTGCGGAACCGGCAGCTCGAGGCGATCGAATGGGGTTCCTGCAGTCCGACCGTTCTTCTCGAGAAGACAGCAGGAGTGCCCCCAAGGGGATTCGGGGACCCGCCCGCTGTCTTCTGACGACAGTCTGGCGTGGTACGTGGCATGAATGCGTACCAGCACGGCTTGGCGCTGGCGCTCCCACAGGTTGTTATGGCGCGCCCGA
>JBKKDW010000201.1:0-5680 GCA_046708025.1 Candidatus Limnocylindrales bacterium | reverse complement strand
AGATCGGGCAGGCAGAAGTCCGGGGCAAAACTCTCGATCACATCGCCCTCGAGGTTCCACAGGATTGGGAAGGTGTGCGGCTCGTACTCCCAGCGCACCCCGTAGAAGTCCAGGATCCGGGCCATCTCCGCTTCGCTGGCGTGGGCGAAGGGAACGCTCACCGGTCGGCGATCCATCCGCCGGCAGTGCGCCGGGCGCGGCCTGGAAGGAGGCGAGGATGATCGCGTGGAGCCATCGGCCGCCAGTCTAGCGGAGCGCAGCCGGTCGCGACATGGACGCCGAACGGACGATACCCCCAGGGAGTATGATGGGATCGAACGGCGCCCCAGGAGACGCCCGATCAAGAGGACCTCGACCGCCGATGAGCCCGACCGAAGGACGCCGTTCGGTTGCCCCACCCGACCCGAGCCACTTCCGACACAGCTACTCCAAGGACAAGGCCCAGCTGGTCCGCCGGCTGTCGCGCATGGAGGGCCAGGTTCGTGGAATCGCCCGGATGATCGATCGCGAGGAGTACTGCGTCGACATCCTGCAACAGACCGCCGCCCTGCGCGCGGCCGTGGACTCCCTGTCCATCCTGGTCCTGGAGGATCACGTCGGCGGTTGCGTTCGGACCGCCGCCGAGCACGGAAACCCCGACGAGTACGTCGACGAGGTCATCGACGTTGTGCGCCGCACCCTCGGTCGGCCGGTTCGCGGCAGCGGACGAGCCAGCTGACCGGACGACCTGGTTATCCACGAATCGGTGGCCGAGGCGCGTTTGGTGGAAAAGTCCGGTTGACGGCGGACGCTCCGGACCTCTACCGTCCGGCATCCGCACTCGGGCCGAGCTGAGGGTAACGCGATCCGTGACGGGCCTCGGGAAACCGGGCCACGAAACCGAACGGATCGGGGAAGACCGAACGCCGCGCCTGCGGTGCGAGACGATGCCGACGCCGGGAGCGGCGCCGCGTGGACGGACGGCATGCGAACCATGGAGGCATGCCGTGGGCAGACCGCGCGACCCGCTCCCGACGCGCGTCGCTGAAACGCCGCCGCTTCCGCCCGCCTTTGACGCCGCGCTCCACGGCGGGTTGACCGCCCTTGGCCTGACCCTGGCGCCCGGGTCCCGTGTCGCAATTGCGGGGCACGCCCGCCTGCTCCTGGCGTGGACCGAGGCGATCAACCTGACGGCCATCCGCGACCCGGCCGCCGTCGCGCTGGCCCACGTCATCGACAGCCTGACCGCCGTGTCCATCCTGCGCGAGCACGGCGTGAACCGATTTCTGGACGTTGGGACCGGTGGCGGCTATCCGGGCCTGCCGATCGCCGCGGTGTTGCCCGCGGCACGCGCCCTGCTGGTCGAACCGATTCGCAAGAAGGCGAACTTCCTGTCGGTCGTGGCGGCGGCGACCGGCCTTGGGTCAACCGTTGAGGCCGCTCCGGTCCGGGTCGAGGCGCTGGCTGCCGACGACCGCCACCGCGGCCGCTGGCCGGCCATCACCGCCCGCGCGGTCGCGAGTCTTGGCGAACTGGTCGAGCTCGCTTTTCCCCTTCTGGAGCCGGGCGGCATCCTGGTGGCCTGGAAGCGCGGCCCGATCGAGCTCGAGTGGGCCGGCGCAAAACGAGCCATCGCGGCCATGGGCGGCGGCACGCTCGAGCGCCGGGCGGTGGAGGTCCCGGGCCTGGCTGGCCACTGCCTGGTCATCGCGACCGCTCGGGGTCCGGTGGCGACCACCTACCCCCGGGATCCGGGCGTCCGCAAACGCCGGCCGAGGCAGACGAACGACTGATAGATTCTGGGTCCATGCGGATCGCGGTGATGTCGGACGTTCATGCCAACCTGCACGCCCTCGACGCTGTCCTCGCCGCGATCGGATCGGTCGACTCGATCTGGCATCTCGGAGACATCGTGGGCTACGGTCCGGAACCGGATGAAGTGGTGGATCGGCTGGCGGCGGTGGGGGCCATCGGGGTCCGCGGCAACCATGACTCGGCGGCCGCCGGCGGCCATGAGATCGACTGGTTCAACCCGGACGCGCGGGCGGCCATGGAGTGGACCCGCCGGGTGATCTCACGATCCACCGTGGCCTGGTTGACCGAACTTCCCCTACGGCGAGAGGAGGGCGACTTCACGCTGGTTCATGGCAGCCCGCTCGATCCCACCTGGGAGTACGTGACCACCGCCGCCGCCGCCCGCGACAACCTCGCCGCGATTTCCACGACGCATGGCCTCAATGGCCATACCCACGTGCCGGTCGCGTTCAGCCGGGACGGCGACCGGATGGAACGGATCTCACCGGAATCAGGGAGTGCGACGCAGCTGGACGGCCGACAGCTGCTCCTCAACCCCGGCAGCGTGGGCCAGCCGCGCGACGGTGATCCTCGATCGAGCTACCTGATCCTCGACCTCGCCACCCGCCGTGCGACCTGGGGCCGGGTCAGCTATGACATCGACGCCGTGCGTGCCCGGATGCGCGCGGCCGGCCTGCCCCTCCGCCTCAGCGAGCGACTGCGTCATGGCGCCTGAGGCCACGACGTGATCGGCGGTCGGCGGCCGCTCCAGGGGCGCAAACCGGGCGACCGGCGGGTTCGACTCGAGCGGCCGCACTCGCCCTACTTCCGCTACACCGGGCGTGGTCAGCTGACGGCCCGGGAGGCGGCCAGCGCGCCGACCACGCCGACCGGCAAGGCGTGGGCATCGATTCGTGGCTTCTTCGTTGGTCGCCCGCTGGCCACTGACGACGAGCTGGGCGAACGGCTGTCCAAGAAGAAGGCGCTGGCGATCTTCAGCTCGGATGCCCTCAGCTCCTCGGCCTACGCGACCGAAGAGATCCTGCGCGTCCTGATCCTGGGCGGGGCTGCCGCGCTGGTCTTCGGGCTCCAGATCAGCATCGCCATCGCGGTGCTGCTCATCGCGGTCGCTATCAGCTACCGCCAGATCTGCATCGCCTATCCAGGCGGCGGCGGTTCGTACTCCGTCTCGCGCCGGAACATCGGCCATCGAGTCTCGCTGGTCGCCGCCTCCGCGCTGCTGATCGACTACGTCATGACCGTGGCGGTCTCGACCTCGTCAGCGGTCGAGCAGATCACGTCGGCGTTTCCGGGCCTGTACGACGAGCGCGTCCTGATCGGCGTCGTGGCCATCGGTCTGATCACCCTGGGGAATCTGCGCGGCTTGCGCGAGGCCGGCAACATCTTTGCGGTTCCAACCTACCTGTTCGTCGGCTCGGCCCTGCTGATGATCGCGGTCGGGGCGTTCCGCATCGTGGTCCTCGGCGAAGGTGCCACCTACGGTCCCGAGCTGCGCGATCAGGTCACCGGCACGATCGAGCCGCTCACCGCGATCCTGATTCTGCGGGCGTTCGCGGCCGGTGCCGTGGCCCTGACCGGGACGGAGGCGATCGCGACCGGGGTCCCGGCCTTCCAGCCGCCCGAGGCCCGCAATGCCGCGACGACCCTCGGGGTGATGGCCGTGCTGCTCGGCATCCTGTTCATCGGCATCACCTTCCTGGCCGTCAACTTTGGCATCAGCCTGATCGAGACGCCAGCCAAACAGACCGTCATCTCGCAGGTGGCCCACGAGGTCTATGGCGACGGCATCCTGTTCTACCTGTTCCAGGCCTTCACCGCCCTGCTCCTGTTCCTGGCCGCCAACACCAGCTTCAACGCCTTCCCGCGTCTGCTGGCCATCCTCGCCGGCGATGGTCACATGCCGCGCCAATTCGCCCTGCGTGGCGATCGTCTCGCCTACTCCTATGGGATCGTGGTCCTGGCCAGCCTGGCCGCGGGCCTGATCGTCATCTTCCGCGGCGAGACGCACCTATTGATTCCGCTCTACGCCGTGGGCGTGTTCATCGACTTCACGATCAGCCAGACGGGCATGATCCGGCACTGGCTGCGCGAACGATCGGCGGGCTGGCGGCAGCGCCTGTCAATCAACGCGTTCGGCGCGATCCTGACCGGCACCGTGGCGGTCATCGTGACCACGGTCAAGTTCTTCGACGGTGCCTGGATCGTGCTCGTGCTGATCCCGGTCCTGGTCGCCCTGATGTCCTTCGTCCATCGCCAATATGAGCTCCAGGAAGCTGAGCTCCAGGTTCGTGAGGACGGCGTGTTGCCTGGCGGCCACCGCGAGCAGCGCGTGATCATCCCGGTCAACGGGATCAATCGGGCGGTGGTCCAGGCGGTCAACTTCGGACGGGTCCTGACCCGCGACCTGCGCGCGGTCTACGTGACCGACGACCTCGACGCGGCCGACGCCCTGCGCGCCCGTTGGGAGCGGCAGTTGCCGGACGTGCCCCTGGTCATCGTCGAATCGCCGTTTCGGGCGGTGATCTCGCCGGTGGTGGCCTACCTGGACATCCTGGACCAGGCCTGGCCACCGGACAAGGAAGCGCCATTGACCATCGTCGTTCTGCCCGAGTACGTGGCCCGCCACTGGTGGGACCGCTGGCTGTATAACCAGACCGCCAACCGGATGAAGTCGGCCCTCATCGGCCGTGAGCACACCGTGATCGCCGACGTTCCCTACCGGCGCGGCCACTGAACCTCGTCTCCTGGGCCGTTGGCCCGGGCGGGACCGCCGATCCCGCCGGTGGTATCGTGGCCGGGCATGTCAGATCCCCATATCCCGGCGTTCCGCCGCGCCGTCATCGCCCTGAGCGGCGGCCCCAGCGACAGCAGGATCGTCCGTCTCGTTGCCGAACAGGCAGCCCACACGAAGGCCGAGTTGGTGGCTGTCCATGTCGTGGAAATCGACTGGACGCTGCCGCTCGACTCGGAAACTGCCGGACGCTCCGAGGAGGTCCAGCGCGTCCTCGACACCGCCGAGTCGGTCGCCGAGGAGTCGAAGGTGCGGATCGAACCCGTCCTCCTCCAGGCCCGTGACGTGGGTGCCGCGATCGTCGACGAGGCGATCGAACGCGGGGCGGACCTGCTGGTCGTCGGCCTCCCGTATCGACAGCGATTCGGCGGCGAATTCGCCATAGGCCGGACCATTCCGTACATCCTCCAGAACGCGCCATCCGCGGTCTGGGTGGTGCGCGACCCCATCAGCGAGGAACCAAGGTGAAGATCGTCATTGTCGGATGCGGCCGGGGCGGCGCATCCACCGCCGACAGCCTTGACCGGGCCGGTCACGAGGTCATCGTGGTCGACCGTTCCACGGCCGCCTTCGATCGGTTGCCGTCCAAATTTGGTGGGCGGGCCATCCGCGGCGACGGAACGGACGAGGATGTGTTGCGCCGAGCGGGCGCCGAGGACGCTGACGTGTTCCTGGCCCTGACCGAGGGTGACAATCGCAATGTGATGGCCGCGCAGCTTGGCATCGAGGCGCTCGGTGCCCGGCGGGTCGTTGCCAAGATCAACGACCCGCTGAGGGCCACGGCGTACGCCGAGCTCGGCATCGCCACGCTCTGCCGCACGGGGCTGATGGTCGACGCGATCGATGCCTTCCTTGACCTGGCGCCTTCCGGACTGCCCGGACTCCTCCCGCCAACGGGCAGCCACGGCGGCGACGACCATCATGGCTCGGTCAATTCCGCGACGGGCCCGGCCGCGGCTTCAGGCGGCGCCAGCGACATCCGACTCAGCGCGACCAAGGAGGTCTGAGACATGTTCTTACTCGTCGTCGGCGGCGGGAATGTCGGCTACAACCTGGCAAAGGAACTAAAAGAGTCCGGCCACCAGGTGGCGCTGA
>JBKKDW010000200.1:0-7753 GCA_046708025.1 Candidatus Limnocylindrales bacterium | reverse complement strand
TGTTCTCGCCGGTGCTGTACGGCGGGAAGTTGTAGTGGTGGATGTAGCGCTTCTCCGTCTCCGGGCTGATCGTGTCGATCCGCTGGACGTCCGAGGAGGCGCCGAGCGTGGCGATGGTCAGCGCCTGGGTCTCGCCGCGGGTGAACAGGCCGGATCCGTGGGCGCGCGGGACGAGGCCCACCTCGACCGAGATCGCTCGCAGCTCGGTCAGGCCGCGGCCGTCCATGCGAATCCCCTCGTCGAGGGCCAGCTGACGCGCGGTCTTCTTGTGGATGAGGTTGAACAGGCCCTTGCTGACGCGGGTCTCGCGGCGGGCGGCTTCCTGGAGTGCCTTGCTGTCGCCACCGCTGCGGGTGGCCCGGATCGCGGTCGCAATCGCTTCACGAAGCCCGCCGATGCGGCCGGGCAGGTCGGTGCCGAACCAGATCAGCAGGTTGGCCGTCGCCTCGGCGTCGGGCAGCGCCCGGTGCGCCTGGGCCAGCTCAATGCCGAAGAAGCGGGACAGCGTGTCCAGCTTGTAGTTCTCGAGGTCCGGATAGCCCTCGCGGGCGATGGTGAGGGTGTCGAGGTAGCGTCCCTGCTCGAAACGCGTCCCGTCGCCGAGCGCCGCCTCGATGAACCCAAGGTCGAACCCGACGTTGTGACCGACGATCTTCGAATCGCCGATGAACTTGAGGGCCTGCCTGGCCGCGTCGACCGGCTTGGGCGCCTTCTTGACGTCGGCGTCCTTGATGCCGTGCATCTGGTTGCCGATGATCGGGCGCCCCGGGTTGACCAGGGTGGACCAGCGATCGGTGATCTTGCCGCCCTTGACCTTGACCGCGGCGATCTCGACCAGGTCGGCCATCCTGGAGTCTGTGCCTGTCGTCTCGACGTCGACGATCACGAACTCGTCGCCGGCCGCGACGGCATCGGCAAAGGCGATGACCGAACCGGTGCCCGGATCGAGGAACGGCGTGATCTTGGGCTTGCCGAGCGCCTTCTGGAGCTCCTCCTGGATGTCGATGATGGGCTGCAGGGCGCGGTGGCCGAACAGGATCGCCTCCGCCAGGACGGCCTCGGGCAGGAGTCTGGCGCCGGCCTCGACCATCATGATCGCGTCGCGCGTGCCGGAGACGACCAGGTCAAGCTCCGAATCGGCCAGTTCAGTGAAGGTCGGATTGACCACGAACTCGCCGCCGATCCGTCCGATCCGGACGGCCCCGACGGGCCCTGCGAACGGGATCTCGCTGATCGACAGCGCGGCCGACGCAGCGATCGTGCCGATGACGTCGGGCTCGTTCTCCTGGTCGGTCGAGAGGACGGTGATGACCAGCTGAATGTCGTCCTTGTAGCCCTCGGGGAAGAGCGGGCGGAGCGGGCGGTCGGTCAGGCGGGCGGCCAACGTGGCCGCCTCCGAGGCCCGAGCCTCGCGCTTGATGAAGCCGCCCGGGATCTTCCCCGCGGCGTACATCCGCTCCTCGAACTCGACGGTGAGGGGGAAGAAGTCGAGGCCGGGGCGCGGGTCGGACCGGTTGGCGGTGCCAAGCACCATCGTGTCGCCGTAGCGAACGGTGACCGAACCGCCGGCCAGGCGGGCAAGCTTGCCGGTCTCGATGGTCAGTGTTCGACCGCCAATGTCTGTCTGAAAGGTTTGAGACAAGGGAACCATTCCTCCTTGGTAGTGGAGGAGGCGACGACCCGCATGCAGGTCGGCCGACTGGGCCTTCTGGGCGTCGAACGCGACGGGACTCCCCGGATGCCGGGGGTCCGCTGGCGACGTCGCCTAGCGGCGGAGTCCGAGCCGTCCGATGACGACCCGGTAGCGCGCGCTGTCCTTCTTCATCAGGTAGGCGAGAAGGCGGCGGCGCTGGCCGACGAGCTTGAGGAGGCCACGGCGCGAATGATTGTCCTTCGAGAAGTTCTTGAGATGCCCCGTCAGTTCCTTGATCCGCTCCGTCAGGAGCGCGACCTGGACCTCCGGCGATCCGGTGTCACCTTCCTTGGTGGCATATCCGGTGATGATCTCCTGCTTCTCTTCCCGCGCCAGCGGCACTCGTTCCTCCGAACACGAACGTTCTTTGACTCTTCTATGACCGGCGGATGGTAGCACGAAGCGCCGACCGAGGCAGTAAACGCCAGCTCCGCCCCGTAGCGGACAATGCGCGCGGACACCGACCAGCCGACGGAGAGACACCATGCCGCGCCTGACCAGGATCTATACGAAGACCGGCGACGAAGGCATGACCGGCCTGGGCGGCGGCCAGCGCGTGCCGAAGGACTCCCAGCGGGTGAAGACCTACGGCACGGTCGACGAGCTCAACTCGCAGATCGGGGTCGCCCTGGCGACGGGCCTGTGCGAGCGGCTCGCGGTGGAGCTGGCGCTGGTCCAGAACGAGCTGTTCGACCTTGGCTCGGACCTGGCGACGCCAGCCGTGAGCCAGGTCCGGCACCCGGTCCCGACGGTCGAAGCTCGCCACATCGAGAAGCTCGAGCGCCTGATCGACGAGTTCAACGAGGTCGTCGGCCCCCTCGCAAACTTTCTCTTGCCCGGCGGTATACCGGGTGCGGCCCAGCTGCACGTGGCGCGAACCGTCTGTCGGCGGGCCGAACGCGAGGCAACAACGCTGGCCCGCGATGAGTCGATCGGGGCGACCGTCCTGCCCTACCTGAATCGCCTGTCCGATGCGTTGTTCGTGATGGCCCGCTACGAGAACCACGAGCGCGGGGTCACGGAACCCCTGTGGCAGCCTCACCTGTGAGCTCGACCGTCACCCAGGCGCCGAGGGCGAGATTGCCCCGGATATAGACCGTCTCGCGATCGATCCGCAGGCTCACCGGCTCGGGGCCGGCTCGACCGCTGTATTCGCCCGCCGGCGGCAGCGCGACCGGGAGTTCGAAACCGAGGCACAGGCCGTCCGGGCCGCCATCCTCGACCATGCCTGTGAAGGTCAGCGGGCGGCCCAGCAGGGCGGCCGCACCGGCCAGGTTCCCGGCTGCGATCTCGGCGCGGATGTCTGTGCTTCGGACCGCATGACCGTCGAGGGTGAACGGCGGGACGACCACGACGTCGAACGCGTCGCGGGCGCCAAGGGCCGCCAGCGCGGTGGGCGTGCCGCGCCGTTTGAAGCCGATGGCCGCATCGGGCGTCATCAGGAAGCCGCGCAGCGGCAGCCGGGCGCGGATGCGCTCGACGAAGGCGTCGTATGGCGTCCGGCGCAGGGCCTCGTCGAAGTGTTCGATGGTGGTCACCGCCACCCCGGCTGCGGCCAGCCGTTCCAACCGCTCGCTCGGCTCCAGCAGCAACGGCGGAGCCCGCCCGATCAGGACCGCGTCGGGATGATGATCGAAGGTGATGACAGTTGGCTGGGCGGCGCGGGCGTGGGCCTCCCCGACGAGGTGCTCGATGAGGTACAGATGACCCAGGTGCAGGCCATCGAAGGCACCGACCACCACGAATACAGGGCCATGCTCCGGCGTCAGCTGCTCTATCCCGTGCACGACCAGCATCGCGGCGCCTGTCGGGTTCAGGTTCGGGGAGTCGACGGGATCGGCGCCACGAAGACCTTGTCCGGCGCGAGTCGCCCGGCCGAGGCCGTGGCAATCGCGACGAGGGCACCGCCGGGGTCGCGAAGTCGATAGTGCTCGGCGGGTCTGGCCAGCCCGGCAACCGGCCGGACGAACTGTCCCCGGGCGATGGCGGCGACCTCGTCGTCCGTCAGGATCACGATCGGCAATGTCTCCAGGCCGGCGTCGATCGGGCGAAGCAACGGCAGCAAGCCGGTCGGATCGGTGGCGGCCGCGGCCCGAATCTCGTCGAGCGCGGTGGCGTCCCCCAACTCGAATGGACCGGAAGCCGTCCTCGTCAGGGCGCCGAGGTAGGCCGCACTGCCAACCGCCTCGCCGATGTCGCGGGCCAGGGCGCGCACGTACGTGCCGGCCGAGCAGGCGACGTTGATCACCGCCACCGGCCGGTCGGGATCCTCGTCATCCCAGGAGACCAGGTCCGCCCGATGGATCGTCACGTCGCGCGGCGCGAGCACGACCGTCTCGCCGGCGCGCGCCATGGCGTAGGCGCGCCGGCCGCCGACCTTGATCGCGCTGTAGGCCGGTGGCCGCTGGGAGAGCTGTCCGGTCAGATCGATCAGGGCCGCCTCGACGGCACCGCGTGAGGGCGCCGGGCCATTCGCCGGCGTGCGCTCGCCCTCCAGGTCGTCGGTCGTGGATGAGGCCCCGAAGCAGACCGTCGCCCGGTAGGCCTTGCGATCACCGAGGTGGTACTCGACGACCCGCGTTGCGTGCCCCAGGAAGATCGGCAGCACCCCTGACGCGAACGGGTCAAGCGTGCCGCCGTGGCCGACCCGTCGCGTTGCCGCCAGCCGGCGGACGAGGGCGACGACGTCGTGCGAGGTAGGACCGGCCGGCTTGGCGACGACGAGGATGCCGTCGAGGCCCGGACCGAGAGACGCGCGGGCCATCGTCAGCGGCTGACCGCGGCGGTCAGGCGGGTCGCCTCGGCAAGCACCGCCGGGCGCGCCTCGGCGAGTGGCGCCGAAACCGTCGCCCCGGCGGCCCGGGCATGCCCGCCACCCCCGAACCGACCGGTCAGGACCGTTGCATCCACGCCGCCCGGCCTGGTCCGGACGCTGACCCGGGTCTGCGCGGCCCCGGCTTCCTTGAACAGGATCGCGACCTCGGCGTTCTCCGCCTGGGAGAGCAGGTCGATGATTCCCTCCGAGTGCGGGCGCTCGGCGCCGGTCTCGGCGTAGTCGGCGTCGGTCACGCTGGACCAGACGATCCGCCCGTCATCGGCGCTTTCGAGCCGGGACAAAATTCGACCGAACAGGCGGAGCTGTTGTTCGGGCTTCGACCGGTAGAGCCGGCGCGAGATATCCGAGAGCGGGGCGCCCGCTTCGACCAGGGCGGCAGCCACGGCCAGCGTCCGCGACGTTGCGTTGGGGTGGGCGAAGGTGGCGGTGTCCATGACGATGCCGGCCATGAGGTTGAAGGCGAGCGTTCCGTGGCCGAGGTTCAGCCCGAGCCGCGCCGCGAGCAACGCGACCATCTCGCAGGTCGCCGCCGAGCGTGGATCGATCCAGTCGGCCTCGCCGGCCGCGTCATTCGAGGCATGGTGGTCGATGATCACCCGGGGCAGTCGTTCGAACAGCTCGGCGTGGCGTGCGCCGACGTCGCCGATCCGCTCCAGCGATCCGCAGTCGAGGATCACCAGCAGGTCGTACGCGACCGAACGGTCCGGATCGGTGCGGAACAGCTCGATACCGACCAGGAAGCCGTACAGCGACGGGATCGGGTCCGTGCACACCGGGTGCGCGATCCCACCGAGCGATTCGACCAGGCCCACGACACCCAGGGCCGCGCCGAGGGTATCCGCATCGGGATTCTCGTGGCTGACGGCCAGGACCCGGCGCGCGCCGCGCAGACGGCTGACGACGACCTCGGGTACCGCCGCCAGGTAGGGCTGGAGGTCGACGCTCACCGAGAAGCTCGCCGGTCGACGCTCACCGAGAAGCTCGCCGGTCGCCGCGCGGTCCCACTCCACCCGACCCGGGCCGTCGCCGCCGAGGGCCGGGGTCGGGTAGCCGGACCGCCGATGGCGGTTCGTCGGGCAGATCGCCGACGTGCGGCAAGCGCGCCACCGGGGTCGGCAGTGATTCACCGGGCGGGGCGTCCGCCTGGGGCGTCACCCCGGACTCGAGCTCACTGAGGAGCTGGAGCACCCGGGTGCCACGCTCGGCGGTGTCGTCGAGGTGGACGTGCAGATCCGGGATGCGCTTGATCCGCAGACGGGTGCCCAGCTCACGACGGACGAACGGCATCGCCCGGCGCAACGCGGCGACCGTGGCATCGCGCTCGGCGGGCTGGCCGATCACGCTGACCCAGACCTTGGCGTGGCGCAGGTCCGGCGTCGTTTCGACCGAGGTGATCGTGGCAAACCCGATCCGCGGGTCAGCCACCTCGCGCGCCACGATCGAGCCGATCTCCTGGCGCAGCAGCTCGTCGATGCGCTCCGTCCGCTGGCTCATGGCCCCAGTCAGCCGGCCGCTGCTCGGCTGACCGTCTGTGACGTGAAGCACTCGATCACGTCACCCTCCTCCAGATCGTGGAAGCCCACCAGGCCGATGCCGCACTCGTAGTTGGTGGCCACTTCCCGGACATCGTCGCGGAAGCGGCGCAGCGACTCGATCTTGTCGGTCGCAATCACCTTTCCGCCGCGCCACACGCGCGCGTTGCCGCGCACGATCCTGCCGTCGGTCACGAATGAGCCAGCGATGACCGTATTCTTGCCCACGCGGAAGATCTGGCGGACCTCCGCTCGGCCCTCGACGACGTCCATGACCACCGGCTCGAGGAGTCCCTGGAGGGCCGCCTCGAGATCGTCGGTCAGCTTGTAGATGATGTCGTAGAGGCGGACATCGACGCCCTCCACCTCGGCTGCGCGCCGGGCTGTCTCGGTGATCCGCGTGTTGAACCCGACGACGATCGCGTTCGAGGCGGCCGCCAGCATGATGTCGTTGTCGGTGATGTCGCCCGCGCCCTCGTGCAGGACGTTGAGCCGGATCTCGTCCTGATCGAGCTGCTCGAGCGCATGACTGATGGCGCCCAGCGATCCCGACACGTCCGCCTTGACGATGACTCGCAGCTCCTTGGCCTGGCCGGCCTGAATCTGGCGATAGAGATCCTCGAGCGTGGCTCGACCACTCCCCTCCCCGCCCTTGGCCGCGGCGGTCAACTTGCGGCCCTCGACCATGGCCCGGGCTTCCCTGTCGTCGCTGACGACGCGCAGGATGTCCCCGGCCGCCGGCACCTCCGACAGCCCGAGCACGACGACCGCGCTCGACGGGCCGGCTTTGGTCACCCGCTTGCCCTTGTCGTTCTCCAGCGCCCGAACCCGCCCGAACGTCTCGCCCACCACGATGATGTCGCCGACCGCGAGCGTGCCGGTCTGGACGAGCGCGGTCGCCACGGGCCCGCGACCCTTGTCCAGCTGAGCCTCCACGATCGTGCCGATGGCTGGCCGCTTCGGATTGGCCTTGAGTTCCTGGAGATCGGCGACCAGCAGGATCATCTCGATCAGCTCGTCGATGCCGACACGGGTCCGGGCCGAGACCGGGACGAGCGGCACCTCGCCGCCGTACTCCTCGACGACGATGCCGGCTTCGGTCAACTCGGTCTTGACTCGCTCCGGATTGGCGTCCGGCTTGTCGATCTTGTTGAGGGCGATGACGATCGGAACCCGGGCCGCCTTCGCGTGGTTGATCGCCTCCAGGGTCTGGGGCATGACCCCGTCGTCGGCGGCCACGACGACCACCGCGATGTCGGTGACCCGGGCGCCGCGGGCGCGCATCGCGGTGAACGCTTCGTGACCCGGGGTGTCGAGAAAAACGACCCGCTTTCCGTCGTGGGTGACCTCGCTGGCGCCGATATGCTGGGTGATCCCGCCCCGTTCGCCGGCCGCCACCTCGGTGGTCCTGATGGCGTCCAGCAGGCTCGTCTTGCCGTGGTCGACGTGGCCCATGACCGTGACGATCGGGGCGCGCGGCTGAAGCAGCGACGCCTCGTCCTCCTCGTAGAGGATTTCCTTGGTCGCTTCGGCGACCGGGGCATCGGCTTCGCCGTCAACGCCATTCGCGCCCAAAGCCTGGATTGACTCCGCGACCTCGTAGCCCAGCTCGCCAGCGACGAGCGAGGCAGTGTCGCGATCGACCAGCTGGTTGATGGTCGCGAAGATTCCGCTCTTGATCAGCTCCATGAT
>JBKKDW010000199.1:0-5179 GCA_046708025.1 Candidatus Limnocylindrales bacterium | reverse complement strand
TGGAGATCGACGGCCATGACCGCCGGTGCGCCGGGGTCCTGCGAGACGACGTGATCGTCCCAGATCTTCTCGACGATGGTGCGCGGTAAGGTCATGCGGCGGCTCGCGGTGGCGGGGTGCGGAGGGTAGCGCAGAACCTAACAGGACGTCGCGCGCCGCGTGCTTCGTGCGTCGCCGGTCGCGTGCCGTCTCGCCCTCCCCCGTCAGAGGTCCCATCGCGGGCAGTACCACCGAGGTCGTTTCAGGGCAAGGCTGGATGGCTATAACGGTGCTTCCAGGCACGTTTGAGCACGAGGAGTCAGTCCATCCGCGACGCGCGAGCCGATCAGCCGGCAGCGGACCTCATCAAGGGCGGATCAACCGATTTGCGCCTGGTACGGCTGCGCCTGTTCCTCGCCCTCGTCACGATGTTCGCGATCCCGATCGCGATCACGACCCCGGTTGTCTACGGCCAGGCGCGCGGCGACGGAGCATCGCTCCTCCTGCCGACCCTGGTCATCATCGGCCTCGCCGCCGGGCTCGGCGTGCTCACCGTCTGGCTGGCCCACCGGGTGCTGGAGCCTGCCGAGCGCCTCCAGGAAGCGCTCCACTTCCTGGAAGGTGCCTACGACCAGGCTCGATCCGAGGCGCTCCTGGACGGGCTCACCAGTCTCGGCAACCACCGTGCCTTCCAGGAGGAGATGGAGCGCCAGTGGTCCAGCGCCGCCCGCTACAACCGGCCCCTCGCCCTGGTCCTGATGGACCTTGACGAGTTCAAGCAGATCAACGATTCAGAAGGCCACGCCGCGGGGGATCTGCTGCTGCGGAGGACCGGTTCCTTGATCAGCGGCAGCCTGCGTCGCTCCGACCGGGCCTTCCGGGTGGGCGGCGACGAGTTTGCGCTCATCCTGCCCGACACCGATGCCGACGGCGCCTACGTCGTCATGCGCCGCCTCCTGGCCACCTGTCTCGAGATCGAAGGCCGGCGCGCGGCCGCTCCGCCGATCTCGTTCTCGGCCGGGATCAGCGCCTTCCCGGGCTCGGCACGCGACCGGGAGGCCCTGTACAGCCACGCGGATGCCGCACTGTACTGGGGCAAGCGGCACGGCCGGACGTGCGTGACACTCTACGATCGAGAGCGACACGAAGCCGCAGCAGCCGACTACAAGCCGGCCGAACTCTCGTCGCTCGTGGCACGGGTGGCCGCAACCGGCGCAATCCGGGCCGTCTTCCAACCGATCTACGACTTGACGACGGGCGCGCCGCGCGGCTACGAAGGGCTGGTCCGGCCGTTACCGAACAGTGGCTTCAACGATTCGGGGACCATGTTCGCGGCGGCCGAGGCGACGGGCCGGACGGCCGAGCTCGACATCGCCTGCCTGAACGCGGTCATGGACGCGGCCGCACGCCTGCGCCTGCCCGGCTCGCTCACGATCAACCTGTCGCCCCGTACCCTGGAGATGGACGAGTTCAGCATTCACACGCTGCTGCGCATGATCGTGCATCACGGCCTGGACCCGCGCCGGATCGTCCTGGAGCTGACCGAGCGCGAGGCCGTGGAGAACATCGATCGATTGCGCCGCGCCGTCGAGGACTGTCGGGTCGCCGGCATCCGGGTGGCGGCCGACGACGTCGGGGCGGGCAACGCGGGCCTGCGCCTGCTGAGCCAGTTGCGCTTCGACATCGTGAAGATCGACCTGTCGCTCGTCCAGGGCGGGAGCGGCCGGAACCAGTCGCTCGAGATCGTCCGGACGTTGCGCGATCTGGCCGATCGCTGGGGTGCCCTGGTCGTCGCCGAGGGGATCGAGACCCCCGACCAGCTCGAGGTCGTCCGCTCGCTCGGGATCGGCGCCGGGCAGGGCTATCTGCTGGGCCGCCCAACCGAGAAGCCGCCCACTACGTCGATTGACCTCGACAGCCTCGCTCGTGGCAGCGACTGGCTGATGGAGGCGCTGCGGGCGGTCCCGGCCTGAAGGCGGTTAGGCGGTTGACGACTCGATCGCGTCGGACACGACCGCTCCGACGGCGAATACTGCTGGCAGCAGTAGATCCAGGGGATGAACCGTGATAGAGGGCCGACCCTGGCGATCGATCCCTCGTGATCACCGGCCCATCGAGCGTGGGGCGTTCGTGCAGACCCGCCATCTCGGTCTCCGCGCATCCGTTATGGCACGGCTTGCCCAGGAACTACTGCTGTGAGCAGTGCGGACTTGGGTACAGGGCGGCACGACCGCTTCGGGACCATCGGGGGGCGGTTGACGGGGACTCGATCCCTGCTAGACTGCCGGCAACCCGCGGGACCGCTCGCGAGCCATCGTTCAGGGGAGGCCCCATGGGCTGGTTGGATCGAGCAGATCGTCGCCCCGTCGCCGTTGCGATCATGGCCGATGGTCGGCGCGTCCATCTTCCGGTCGAGCCGGCCAGCCTGGCCGACGTATCCCTCCTCGAGCTGCTTCGCTCGCTTCCGGGGCTTGATGGCCTTCTTGGGCTCATTACCGGCTCCCGGCGAGACCGAGGATCACGGAGGGGCGAGCGCCACTAGCTCGACCAGCACCCGAATTCCTACGGACCCTCGCCGGCGGCGAGGGTCTTTCGTTTTCGAGAAGCGACGACGGATCAACAAAGGAGCCATGACCATGACCATCACCAGGGGCGACCCGGCCCAGAGGGGCGACCCGGCCCAGAGGGGCGACCCGGCCCAGAAGGGCGACCCGGCCCCTCCGCCAGGTCCCGTGGCGGACGCTGCGATCCGACTGCCAACCCGGCGCAGCCACGTCCCCAACGAGGGCAGCCCCGAGGCAGCCGCCATCGAGCGCGCCCGCAAGTCCATGCTGCACGAAGGCCGCGAACTGAAGCGCACCCGGATCGGGGCCGACGTCCTGTGCGAGGCACTGCTGCGCCAGGGCGTCGATGTCTTCTTCAGCTATCCGGGCGGCGTGATCCTGCCCCTGTACGACGTGCTGGGCGACTACCCGGAGCTGCGCCACGTCCTGGTCCGCCACGAGCAGGGCGGCGCCCATGCGGCCGACGGTTACGCCCGGGTGACCGGTCGGGTCGGCGTGTGCATGGGTACGTCAGGACCCGGCGCGACGAACCTGGTCACGGGCATCGGGACGGCGCTGCTCGATTCCGTGCCGATGGTCGCGATTACTGGCAACGTGCCCAGCGCCCTGATCGGCAAGGACGCCTTCCAGGAGATCGACATCAATGGCATCACCCTGCCGATGACCAAGCACAACTACCTGGTGCGCGACGCCAATGACCTGCCGCGGGTTGTCGCAGAAGCGTTCCATATCGCCCGATCCGGGCGTCCCGGACCGGTGCACATCGACATCACCAAGGACGCCCTACAGCAGGAAACGCGCGCCGCGCACCCCACCGCGGCCGAGGTCGTGGCCGGTCTGCCCGGCTTCCGTCCGAATCTCGATGGCCATGGCCGGCAGCTCAAGCTGGCAGCGGCGGAGATCGCCGCGGCCAGGCGGCCGGTCATCCTGGCCGGACACGGAGTCCTCCACGCCGAGGCCTGGGACGACCTGCGTGCCTTCGCGGAGAAGACCCAGATCCCGGTCGCCTGGACGCTGCTCGGCATCGGGGTCATCGACGAGACCCACCCGCTGGCCTACGGCTTCATGGGCATGCACGGCTGGAAGCACGTCAACCGGGCGATCCAGAGTGCCGACCTGTTGATCGCGATCGGGATGCGCTTCGACGACAGGGTCACCGGCAACGTTCGGACGTACGCGCCATACGCCCGGATCGTCCATGTCGATATCGACCCGACCGAGATCGGCAAGAACGTGGCCGTCGAGGTGCCCATCGTGGGCGACGCCGGGCGGGTGCTCCGCGCGCTGACGCCGATGGTCGAGGCTGCCGATCCCGGTTCGCGCAACGAGTATTTCGCGCAGCTTTCCGAGTGGAAGGCGGAATCGGTTGCGTCGAGCTGGCACGGTTCGGGCGCCTGGCGCGACGGCCTGCTCTCGGCCGACTACGTCATCGAGCGAATTGGCGAACTGACCGACCACCAGGCGACCTACGTGGCCGACGTCGGCCAGAACCAGATGTGGCTGGCTCGTTACACCGGGTTCCGTCATCCGAACACCCACGTCAGCTCGGGGGGTCTCGGGACCATGGGCTTTTCGGTCCCGGCCGCGATGGGGGCGGCACTCGGACGGCCAGATCGCGAGACCTGGGCGATCACCGGCGACGGCGGCTTCCAGATGACCTTTCAGGAGCTGATGACCCTGGTCGCGGACCACATCCCGGTCAAGATCGCGCTGCTCGACAACAAGAAGCTCGGGATGATCCGCCAGTGGCAGGAGATCATCTACGCTGGCAACTATCACTCGGCCAACCTGCCCGGGCCGGACTTCGCCAAGCTCGCCGACGCGTTCGGGATGCCGGCCTTCCGGGCGCGCACGCCGGGCGAGGTGGATGACGCGATCCGGTCCGCCCAGGCCGTCGATGGACCGGCCCTGATCTGGTTCGAGATCGCCGAGGAGCAGAACGTCTTCCCGATGATGCCGGCCGGCAAGGGCCTGTCCGACCTGATCGAGAAGTGGGGCGGGGTGGAGGAATGAGCGGCGATTTGCCGTCGAACGGGCGGGTTCCGGCCGGGACGCCGCCGGCTCCGGGCGCCCGTCCGGCCCCCGCCGTCAGTCCGGCCGGAACTCCGCCAGTCGCGGCCGGACCCTTGCCGGCCCACGCCGGACCTGCTCACAGCGCACCGCCGCCACGGGCGCTGCCCGGCGGTGGCGAGACACGCCGCCACGTCCTCATCGCCGTTGTGCTCAACAAACCAGGTGTGCTCAACCGCGTGGCCAGCCTGATGCGCGCCCGCAACTTCAACATCGACTCGCTCGCCGTGAGCCACACGGACAGCGATGACATCAGCCGGATGACGATCACCCTGCACGGTGACGACGTCGCGGTGGAGCAGGCGGCCAAACAGCTGTACCGGCTGATCGACGTGCTCAAGGTCCAGGACGTCACGTCCGAGCCGACCATCCAGCAGGAGCTGGCCCTGGTCAAGGTTCGGGCCACGGATTCGAACCGGGCCGAGGTTCTGAAGCTCGTGGAGCGGGCGCGCGGCCGGGTCGTGGACCTGGCCGACGGCTCGGTCATCGTGGAGGTGACCGGCACCGAGCCCGAGATCGACGCGTTCGTCGGGCTGGTCCGGACCTACGGCATCAAGGAGTTGGTC
>JBKKDW010000198.1:0-7105 GCA_046708025.1 Candidatus Limnocylindrales bacterium | reverse complement strand
CCCTCGACCATGGAGGTGATCCAGAACACCGCGACCAGGACGCGCCAGTCCTGGGTTGGGCGAGCGCCGGGCGGCGCCGGGCGGGAATCGGGCATCCGCGGAAGCCTATCGCAGCCGCTCGGTCGGGCGCCGCGCCGCGGGCGCTCGATCGGGCGCGGCGGACACGAAAGCGCCCGAAGGAACTGGTGGGGACCAGCCGTTCGCCGGATCCTGAAACTACGGCAAGCCGCAGTCCCTGGTCGCCGCCGGGTCCCTCGCTCGCTGGCCTTGCGACCCTCGAGCCTGTTTCCCGGGACCGTTCCGGAGATCGCTCCCCGGTGCGGTCTGGCGGTTCGCACCTGCCCCTTCGGGCAAGACGAAATGTACGGGCCGGGGGTTGAGCCTCACAAGGCGCTTGTCCACGAACTGCCCGAACGTCGGGGCACAGTTATCCCCGAAGTTCGCACCGCTGTGGATGGCCTGTGGATACACTTCCGGCAGGGAGGTATCGCCGCATGGCTCGACTGCTCGAACGCATCATGGCCGCCCAGGCGATCTGGGCGCGACCGCTCGGAGACTTCAACCAGCGCTGGCTGAGCGCAGCCTTCCGGCCGATCCGGCCGATCAAGGACCTGCTCAGCGGGACGTGGCTCGGCCACCCGCTCCACGCTGCCTCGACCGACATTCCGGTCGGCGCCCTGCTGGTCTCAGTCCTGCTCGACCTGCTCGGCCAGCCCGGCGCCGCGGACGTCGCGCTGGTCGTAACGATCGTGTTCATGGTCGTCGCCGCCCTGTCCGGCGCCGCCGACTACGTCGACACGGACGGCAGCGCGCGAGTGCGGGCGACGCTCCACTCCAGCGTGATGGTCGCGGCCCTCCTGATCCTGATTGTCTCGCTCGTCCTGCGCGCCGGGAACCCGACCGATCGGACGATCCCGATCGTGCTCTCGATCGTCGGTTTCCTGGTCGTCACCACCGGCGCGTTCGTCGGCGGCGACGTCGTCTTAGGGCTTGGCAACATGGTCAGCCGTCATGCCTTTCGTGGGGCAGGCTCGAAGTGGATCAGGCTCGAGACCGGCGACCTGACCGACCTCGCGGCCTTGCCGCTGGCGGCGCCCGTGAAGGCGAAGGCCGGGATCAACGAACTCGTGCTCGTGCGCGTCGGCTCGACGGTCCACGCCCTGCACGCAGTGTGCGCCCACGCCGGTGGACCGCTGGCCCAGGGCGAAGTCATCGATGGTTGCCTGGAGTGTCCCTGGCACCATTCCAGATTCCGGTTGACCGACGGCGAAGTCGCCCAGGGCCCGGCGCTCTACCCGCAGCCGACCTATGAGATCCGAACGGCGGATGGTGGTGGCTACGAGGTTCGGCGGGCCGCCCGCTAGGCATCGCGCTCATGCCCGTGCTGGCGATCCCGGATCCCTGCGTCATTGTCCTGATCGGGGCTGCCGGGGCCGGCAAGTCGACCTTCGCCGCTCGACACTTCCACCCGTCCGAGGTGCTGTCCTCGGACGGCTTCCGGGCGATGATCGCAGGCGACGAAGCCGACCAGGGCGCGACCCGGGCCGCCTTCGGGCGACTCCATCGCGAGCTCGATCGACGGCTCGGCGACGGGCGCCTGACGGTGATCGATGCGACGAACGTGGAACGTTCGGCCCGACGGGCGCTCCTCATGCGGTCGAAGGCGGCGGGAGTCGTCGCCGTGGCCATCGTGCTCGACCTGCCGCCCTTCACGGTCCTGGCCAGGAGTGCTGCGCGCACCGGCCGAGTCGTCGCGGAGCCCGTCGTGCGGCGCCATCTCGGCCTGTTGCGCTGGGCGCTCGATGGACCGGGCGGTGTGGGCCTCGGGCCAGGCGCCTGCCTGGAGGCCGAGGGCTTCAGCCAGGTGATCGTGCTGCGCAGTCAGCTGGAGATCGAGGCAATCGCGATCGTTCGCCTGACTGGCTGAGCCGGCACAGCCTGAGTGCCGGCGTTTACCCGGTCGGCGTCGGACCGGCCCGCGCCTGGCTATTGCGATCCGACCGCGATGCAGGCGATGGCGCCGATCGCGAGGGCCATCCCGAGCGCATGTGATCGGGTGATCCGCTCGCGCAGGACGGTGCCGGCCAGGATCACGGTGGTGACCGGATAGAGCGACGACAGGACGGCGGCGACGGCCAGAGCGCCCGACTGCACCGCCAGGATGAAGGCCGCGTTGCCGACCATATCCAGGAAACCGACCCCGCTCATCGCCGGCAGGAGGCGTCGCTCAGGTCGCCACGACTGCCGGCCGAGCACCACGAGGGCGATGATCAGGACCGCCTCGGTCGAGCGGATGATGGCCAGCGGCCCGAAGACGTGGTCGTCGCTGATCTGGCTGATGGCCACGCCGAAAGCGCCGATGCCGACCCCGGCGAGCAGCGCAAGGCCCAGCCCGGACGGACCGGCGCGTCCATCATCCACCCGCGAGACGAGGACAACGGCCACGATCGCGAGGCCGATCCCGATCAGGACGATCAGCATCGGGGCGCCTTCGAGGGCGATCCCGGCCACGACCGGGGTGACCGCCGCGATGACGCCGGTCACGGGCGCCACGACCCCCATCCGACCAACCGCCAGCGCGCGGTAGAGCGCCACGATCCCGATCCCGCCGGTCAACCCTCCGGCGAGGCTCCACGGGACATCCGCGGGCAGCGGCAACGTTTCCCCGCGGACGACGGCCAGGACGAGGGCGATCGCGGTGCCGACAACCTGCGAGACCAGGACGACCCCCAGGACCGGCGAACGTCGGGCCAGCAGTCCGCCGGCGAAGTCGCCCGAACCCCAGGTCGCAGCGGCGATGAGTCCCAGGACGACCGTGGCGGTCCCCCCGGACAGCAGGTCGCTCAGGCCGGCTGCCCGGTTGGAGCGCGGTCGGCCACGGTTGGCCCGAGCAGCTCGACGACGGCGTCGGCGGCCGCGTCGTAGCGATCCGAGGTCGTCAGGTAGATCACCTGGAAGTCCGTGGCGATGGCCTTGAGCAGTTCCAGCGCGCGCGCGGCCCGCGCATCGTCGAGGGTGATGAACGGGTCATCGAATACCAGCGGAGGCCGGCGATCGCCGGTGACCAGCCTGACCAGCCCAAGACGGGCCACCAGGTAGACCAGGTCCAGGGTGCCCTGGCTCAGGGAACCGACCGGCACCCAATCACCCTTTTCCGGAGCGTGCACCTCGATGTCGAGCGTACGGTCATCAACCCGGACACGTCGATAGCGGCCATCCGTGGCGATCGCCAGGTCGCGGACCATGTGCGCCTCGAGATAGCGGGTGGCGCTCTTCATCGTGGCTTGCTCGGCACGGTCGATCGCCCCGAGGGTTGCGTCATAGACACGCTGGCGGCGTTGCAGCGCGGTCAGCTGCTCCTGCCACATGGCCAGCCGCTCGGCCTGGCCGGCGACCTGTTCGGCATCGACGCTGTTGGCCTCGACCCGGGCGCGCGCATTGGCCTCGTCGTCCCGAGCGCGCCCCAGGCCGTCCTCCGAATCGCGGACCTCCACCTCGAGCCGCTCGCGGGCGCGCGGCTCCTTGGCGATCGGGCCGACCGAGTCGAGGGCGCTGGTCTTCTGTTCGATCTCGTGGGCAGCGGCGTCGCGCATGGTTGGCAGGGTCTCGCGTGGTTCCTTGCCGACCAGACCGTTGAGCTGGGCGCCGAGGCGGTCGATCTGGGCGACGTGGACCTCCTCGCGACTGAGCAGGTCCTCCGCCGACGCCAGGTCGGCCAGTCCCAGCGCCCCGAGGTGCTGCTCCAGGCCGGATTGGGTCAGGCGCAGCTCTGCTTCCATCTCCGACCGACCGCGCAGCCGTCGGTCGATCTCGACGTCACGGAGCTGACCGTGCATCGTGTCGTGGCGGCGCAACCAGTACGCCACCGCGGAGAAGGCGAGACCGATCACCGCGATCCCGGCGCCGATCTGCAGTGGCGCGACCCCCAGGTCCACGATCCCGAGTGCCCCTGCGGCGAACGTGCCGCCGGCGACCACGAGCCCGACGATCACCAGCGCGACCGCCAGGCGCGACAGCGGCTGCCAGGTCGCGGCCGGGCTGATCTCGAACGAGACCGCGACCTCGCCCGCCAGAGCTGCCTTGAGCTCCCGGATCCGGCCGTCCATGGCCCGCAACTGCTCGACGCTCGAGCGGATGACTGGCAGCGGGCTGGGCGACGGGTGGCTGGTAGCCAGGGCATCGATTTCGGTCGCGACGTCGACCGCCTGGCGGTAACGCTCGTAGCGCTCGGTGGCGGCCGCTCGTTCGGCCGTTATCCGCTCGGCCTGGCGAGCCTTCTCCAGAAGGCTGCGCCGCTCGACCAGAGCGGTTTCGGCGTCGGCCCGGCGCTCGCGGGCCCCGGACAGCGCGTCGCGATCGCGCTCGAGCTGGGCGAGGGCGAGCTCGCCCTGTTCCAGGGCGGCCTTGGCCTGGGCCACCGCATGGTCGGCGATCTTGAGCCGCCCGGGATTTCGATCGCCCTTGGTGACCAGGTCGTGGATGGCCCGATCGAGCTTCCTGCGCGCGCGGCTGGTCCCCCGATCGGCGCCGCTGATCGAGGCCTGGAGACTGTCGCGCAGGGCACCCTCATCGTGCGACAGGTCGCTCAGCTCGAAGTGGTGAACCGACGCGGTGGACCGGAAGAATCCCTCGGTCGGGATGCCGGTCAGCTCGGCCAGGACCTGATCGGCGAGGGTCGGATCGGAGATCGCCTGGCCGTCGTAGTCGAGCCGAACCGTTCCCTTTCCGCCGGCGAACGTCTTCTCGACTGTTCCCGTCTTGCGTCCGTCCTCCTCGTCCTGCTCGAACTCGATAGAGACCACCGAGCGGGCGGTCGCCGGCGCATCCCATGGGCGGAGGGCTTCGATCTCGGCGGCGGTGCTGGTTGCGCGGCGAGTCAATACCAGCTCGAGGGCTCGCTGGACGGTGGTCTTGCCGGCCTCGTTCGGGCCGCGCACGACGGTCAGCCCCGGTGCGAAGGTGATGTCGAGGGCGCGGTATCGGCGAAAGTCGCGGGCACTGAGCTTGCGAACCCTCACAGGGAGACCGCGTGCCCGGCCAGCAACAACCGGCCGAGCCGGAGGGCGTCGCGAAGTTCGGCGGCCTCGCCACTGGCTCCGGTCGCCTCGAACCCGGCGATCCGCGCCTCGAGGTCGCGGATGAAGGCGCCGGCAATGGTGTCCTCCGATGGCAGCGCGCCCTCGGTCAGGGCCGGTAGCGAGGCATCGCGAACGCGGACCTTCAGGAACGCGGGCGCGAGCGCGGCCTCGATCTCCTCCGTGTCGAGATCGAGTTCGTCGGGCCGCACACCGACGAGGCGAGCATCAAGCACGAGGTCCGGATCGGCCAGCGCCCGGAGCGATTCGATCAAGGCCGGTTGACTGGCCAGGCTGCCGGCATCGAGCTCGCGCTTCGCGAACAGGGTCCGGCCCACCTGACGCTCCTCGACGGTCACGGTTCGGGCGCCGCCTCGCTCGTTGAGCTCGACCAGCAGGACCTTGCCAGCCCGGTCCTGGTCCAGGGCGACCGGTTCCGGGGCGCCGGCGTAGGCATAAGTGACCGTGCCGGCCTTGCCGGTCTGGGCCGAATGCCAGTGGCCGAGCGCGAGGTAGTCCAGCTTGGTCGCGGCAATCTCATCGGTCGTGATGACGACTTCGTCGTGCTCCGTCCTGCCCGGGATCGCGATCGCGCCGTGGACCATGCCGAGCCGCCAGGTCGCGGCCGTCGCGTCCTGCCCGGCGTCGAAACCCTTGAGCGGGCTGTGCGGGGCCCGCTTGGTGGCGAAGACCGGACCATGGACGATGACGTCGCAGGCGGCCAGGTGGACGGACGGCCGATCCGGCTCCAGGACGGTCACGAAGTCATCGTCCGGCCCACTCCCGGCCAGGGCGGGCAGATCGTAGGCGCGATAGATCGAGGCCCGGTCATAAACGTCGTGGGTACCCGGGATCAGGACGGTCCGGATCTTGGCACCGACGAGGCGATTGAGCTCGGCGGCAACCCGTTCGACCGAGCGGCGAGGCTGGACGTTGGAATCGAACAGGTCTCCGGCCACCAGGAAGAGATCGACCTTCTCAGCGAGGGCGAGGTCGATGGCGGCCTTGAAGGCCGCGAATTGGCGCTCCCGCTGGGCACTCGCCTGCTCGCCCAGATCGTCGTGTCGGGCGCCCAGATGGACGTCGGCCGTATGGATGAGCCTCAGCATCCGGTGGTGCGGCTCGCCTCCCTGGCTGTCACGATACGGACGGAACGCGAGCGAGGCGCCCCCATGACTCCCCGCTCGCTGACCCCACTGTCGGGTGGCATTGTGACAGGTACGGTGTCATCGTGGCCGGCCGGTGGAGGCCGCCCCCGACCCGTTTCGGCGAGCCGCGGTATCCTTCCCGTCGCTACACCGGTGCGCCCCGAGGCAGGGAGTCCACATCGGCACCCGGGTTCGCGCGGCCCCGGCTGACTTCGCCAGACCACGCCCATCCCGCCCGCCGGTGAGGGCCGCCCGCATCGCGGCGCACCCGCGCAGATCAACGCGCCTGGGAGGACCATCGTGACCTACATCGATCGAAATCTGCCCTGTGTCGATTGCGGAGTGGAGTTCATTCACTCAGCCGCCGATCAGGAGTACTACGTGCAGAAAGGGTTCGTCAGTGACCCCAAACGCTGCACCAGCTGCCGCGCCAGCCGGCGAGCCACCCGCGAAGGCGGTTACGACGCCCGTGACATCGGGGGACCGCGCGGATATGAGCGCGGCGACGATCGTCCCCAGCGCGAGTACTTCGCGGTCCTGTGCTCGTCGTGCGGCAACCAGGCCCAGGTTCCGTTCAAGCCTCGGATGGACCGGCCGGTCTACTGCTCCGACTGCTTCCGGACGGTCAAGCCGGAATAACCTCACTGTCGAGCCGGAAGATCTCGCCGGCTCGATAGCGATCCCGGCGCCGGCCGCGCCAGACCGTGACCCGAGAGCGACCGTGAACCTGCCAAGCTCCGTCCCGGCCGACCGCCGCGGTCCCCTCGTCGATCCCGACCACCGTCGAGCCGCGTGGCGCCTGGAGCGCAACCAGTGCGCACAGCGGTTCTGGCCAGGCGTCGTAATGCGGCATAACCGCCGCGCCCGGAACGTATCCCAGCC
>JBKKDW010000197.1:0-4603 GCA_046708025.1 Candidatus Limnocylindrales bacterium | reverse complement strand
TCGACCTCCGGCTCGCCTTCGACGAGGGCGACGAGGGCGGCATCCTGGGCCGTCGTCGGGGCCGACATGATGCCGTACTGGTGGACCTTGACAAGTCCCTCCAGGATCGCCGCCGGGGCGGCCATGTAGCCGACGCGCCAGCCGGTCATGGCATAGGCCTTCGAGAAGCCGCCCATCAGGATCGTTCGTTCGCGCATGCCGGGCAGGGCACTCATGGCCCGGTGACGGTAGGTCCCGTAGGCCAGCCGATCGTAGATCTCATCGCTGTAGACCAGGAGGTCGTGGCGAACCGCGATCGCGGCCAGCTCGTCCTGGATCTCGTCTGGGAGGACGGCGCCGGTCGGGTTGCACGGATAGCCCAGGAAGAGCGCCTTGGTCCGCGGCGTGATCGCCGCCTCGACCGCCGCCGGGTCGAGCGCGAAGTCGTCCTCGAAGCGGGTCGCGACGTGGCGCACGACGCCCCCGGCGAAGACGACCGCCGGGACGTACGAGACATACGACGGCTCGTGCAGGATCACCTCGTCGCCCGGGTCGCACGTGGCGCGCAAGGCGAGATCGACCGCCTCCGACGCCCCGACCGTGATCAGCAGCTCGGTCTTCGGGTCGTAACTGACCCCGTATCGACGCTCCAGGTGGGCCGCCAGGGCGCGCCGCAGTTCGATCGTCCCGAAATTCGACGTGTAGTGGGTGCGTCCTTCGCGCAGGCTCTCGACGCCTGCCTCCACGATCACCCGCGGAGTGTCGAAGTCGGGCTCCCCCACCCCGAGGCTGATGACGTCGTCCATCGTCGCCAGGATGTCGAAGAACCGACGGATCCCCGACGGCGGCACGGCCAGCACCCGCCCGGCCAGGGCGCGTTCGGCCAGGGGCGGACGCGGCTGGTCCATCAGCGCGGCCCGCTGGCGGCGAGCTCGGACATACGCTCGGCCGGGGTCGGTGCGGCCGGGTCCGCTGCCCGGGCAAGCGCGGCGGGCTCGAGGGCGCGCCATGGCGCGCCGGCAGTGATCGCCTCGTAGCCGCGGGCCAAACCGAACAACTGGGCCTCCGACCAGGGCGCACCGATCAGCTGGAGCCCGACGGGCAGGCCCTCGGACAGGCCGCACGGGATGGAGACGCCGGGCAGGCCGGCCATGTTGACCGGCAGGGTGCACGCGTCCGACAGGTACATCGCGACCGGGTCGGCCAGCCGCTCGCCGAAGCGGAAAGCGACGGTCGGGCTGGTTGGCGCCACGAGCGCGTCGAATCCCTGCGTCCAGAGCGCATCGAAATCGGCCTTGATCAGCGTCCGGACCTTTTGCGCCTTGAGGTAGAAGGCGTCGTAGTAGCCGGCCGACAGCGCATACGTCCCGAGCATGATCCGGCGCTTGACCTCCGGCCCGAAGCCGCGGCCGCGAGTCGCCAGGTAGTTCGCCAGGATGTCGCCGTCGCCGTGGTGCGGGCCGTAGCGAAGCCCGTCATAGCGAGCAAGGTTGGCCGACGCCTCCGCCGGCGCCACGATGTAGTACGTGGCGAGGCCGTAGTCGGTGTGCGGCAGGCTCACCTCGTCGACCGTCGCCCCGGCCGCCTCGAGGGCCGCGACCGCGTCGCGAACACAGGCCTCGACACCGGGCTCCATGCCCGCCACAAAGTACTCACGGGGCAACCCCAGGCGCTTTCCCCGCAGCGTCGCGGCCGCCTCGTCGTCACTCGATGGCAGCGCGGTCAGCGTCGCCGGCACCGGTTTGGGCGACGAGGTCGAATCGCGGTCGTCACGGCCGGCGATGGCGTGCAGCAGGGCGGCCGCATCGCGGGCGTCTCGGGCCAAAGGCCCGATCTGGTCGAGCGAGCTGGCGAAAGCCACGATCCCGTACCGGCTCACCCGGCCATAGGTCGGCTTCATGCCAACAATGCCGCACAGCGCCGCCGGCTGGGGGATTGAGCCGCCGGTGTGGGTGCCGTTGGCCAGCGGAGCGTTGTAGGCCGCGACGGCGGCCGCCGAGCCGCCGCTGCTGCCGCCGGGGACCCGATCGAGGGCCCATGGGTTCGCGGTCGGGCCATAGGCCGAATGCTCGGTTGACGAACCCATCGCAAACTCGTCCATGTTGGTCTTGCCCAGGATCACAGCGCCGGCTTCGCGCAGACGCTCGGTGATGTGGGCGTCGTAGGGGGCGCGATAGCCTTCGAGAATGCGCGAACCGGCCGTGCACTGGCCGCCCTTGACCGAGACCAGGTCCTTGAGCGCCAGGGGGATGCCCAGCAAAGGCCGCAGCAGGTCGAGCGCGGGAGGGCCACCGGCCTTTCCCTGGGCGAGTCGCGCGTCGGCGGCGTCGGCCTCGGCCAGAGCGCGCTCGTGGTCAATGGTCAGCCAGGCGTTGAGCGCCCGATTGTCCCGCTCCGCGCCGGCCAGATGCGCTTCGGCGAGCTCGCGCGATGTGACCTGGCCGGAGCGAAGCAGCGCCGCCATTTCGTGAGCGTGCAGTCGGGTCAGCTCGGTCATGGCGGAATCAGCGCTCGTCGAGGATGGCCGGGACGACGATGAATTGGCCGTCGCGCGCCGGGGCATTGGCGAGGACCGCCTCGACCGGCAGTGACGGGCGAACGACGTCATCGCGCAGGATGTTCTCCAGCTCGATCGTCTGGGCCGTTGGGGCGATGTCGTCCGTCGGCAGATCGGTCAGGATCGCATACTGCTCGAGGATGTGGTTGAGCTGGCCCTCCAGGCTGGTCAGCTCGTCGGCGGTCAGGCCGAGGCGCGCGAGATAGGCGACGTGCTCGACGTCCGAGCGGGACAGGGTGGCCATCGTCCGATCATATCCCGACTCGGCCCGGCCGGGCCGACCGGCAGCCGAATGCCATGCGGGGCCAGTTCGACCACGCGATCGGCTGAACACGCGGGCATTGGGAGAATAGTCCGGCGCAGGGGTGACTCGACCGTCGTCGTCGCACGACCCGATGGGGTGATAGTCATGTCCGAATTCCTCGGGCATGCTGGTGCGGACTCAATGACGTGATGGACCTGGGAGCGGCGGATCTTGATGCTCGACACAGCCTGCCTGCAATGCGGCACGGCCGCCGGCCGCAGCCTCGCGAGTTTCTGCCGGCGATGCGGGCTCCCGTACGGCAGGCGGCCGAGCGCCAACGTCGAGCTGCCGATCTGCCCGACCTGCTACCAGACGGTTGACGACGACGGCCGCCTGCCAAGCCTCGAGCGCTACGGACGTCGGGTCGACCTCGTCTGCCATCAGGCCGAACACGAGCTGCATCCGGTTGGCGACGACGAATGGCTCGAGTCGCTGCGCCAGGGCGACCGGATCCGGATCGGGCCGTGGTCCGCACCGTTCGATGTCGTTCGGCGCTACCTGGTGACCGGTCAGGTGAAAGCCGGCCGGGGCCGGGCGCTTGCGCACGATGCGATCGTCGATGCCATGACCCAGGTCGGGCGTTGGGGCCCGAGTGGCGTGATCTTTGGCGATCAGCCCGAGTGGGCGGCGGCGCGAGCCGCCGTCACGCAGCTCATGGAACGCTACGCGGCGCACCGCTGAGGAGTGCCCGAAAACCCGCCTCGTCGAGAATCGGGACGCCCAACGCCTGCGCTTTCGCCAGTTTGGACCCAGCTGACTCGCCGGCGACCAGGTAGTCCGTCTTCTTCGAGATCGAGCCTCCCGGCTTGCCACCGGCCGTGCGGATCGCCTCCTCGGCCTCTGGCCGACTGAATCCCTCGAGCGTCCCGGTCACAACCAACGTCTTACCTTCGAGCGGACCGGCGACTCCGGCCGGGCGGATGGTGGGCCGCTCAGGCACGACACCGGCCTCGACGAGCTCGCGCAGGACGTCACGGGTGCTCTCTTCCTTGAACCAGCGGGCGAGCGCGGTAGCGACCGTGGGGCCAATCCCGGGGACATCGGTCAGGCGCTCGGGATCCTCGCTGGCGATCCGCCGTAGGTCCGCCTCGACGGCCGCGAACCACGGATCGGGCACGACGTTCGGAGCGGACGCTGGGTAGGCGTCAGGCCGGACGCGCTCGGCCAGCCAGGTCGCCAGGTCGATCGCGGTCTGCTCGCCAACCTGTGGCATCCCGAGGCTGTTCAGTACCCGGGCGAGCGGCCGACCGACGCGGGCGCGCGCAATCCGGCCATGCAGGTTCTCCGCGCTCTTTCGGGCGAACCGCTCGAGGGACTCCAGTTGGTCCACGCTGAGACGGAAGAAGTCCGCTCGTGAGTGGATCAGGCCGCGTTCGAGCAGCTGGCTCAGGACCGCCCAGCCGGCGCCCTCGATGTCCATCCCGCCACGGCCGACGAAGTGGCCGAACTCCTGGGCGCGGCGGGCTGGACAGGCGACGTTCGGGCAATAGGTCCGGACCGCGCCTTCGTCGCGGGCGATCGGCGTACCGCAGACCGGGCATTCAACCGGCATCTCGAACGCACGCTCCGCACCGGTCCGCCGCTCTGCAAGCGGCCGGACGACCTCCGGGATGACGTCACCGGCCTTCTGCAGGACCACCCAGTCGCCGATCCGGATGTCCTTGCGCCGGACCTCGTCGAGGTTGTGGAGTGTCGCCCGCGCGACGGTGGAGCCGGCGACCTTCGTCGGTCGAAGGTGCGCCACTGGTGTCAGCGTCCCGGTC
>JBKKDW010000196.1:0-2517 GCA_046708025.1 Candidatus Limnocylindrales bacterium | reverse complement strand
ATGCGCACCGCGGGTGCTGGTCACCAGGCCGGCTTCACGCACGCTCACCACGAGCTGCTCCAGGTAGGCGCGCGGGAGGTCCTCCTCCGCGGCAATCTCGGAGAGCGACGCCGGGCCCGTGCCGAAGTGGCGGCCAAGCTGGACCATCAGGCGGACGCCGTACTCGCCCTTCGTGCTGAAGGCGATGGCGCCACTGCCGTGGAACGCGGGTCGCTGGGCGGTCGTCGTGGAGGTGGCCTGCGGGCCGGTGGAGGCGGTCAGGGCACGATCCTCAATCCCGAGTGATTTCATCGGGATTAAGTCTACGCGGCCGGATCAGCGAGCGTCAATCGAGGCGGTGTGGCCAGTGGCGACCTGCGGGAGGTCAACCCATGCCCTGGAGCCCCGCGAGGGTGGTCCGCAGGGTCAGGGCGAGGTCGGCCGCCGTGTTGAGGTCGCCGGCGTCGGCCGCGGCTCTGAGGTCGTCCAGAACCGCATCAATCCGTTTGCGATCAACGGCACGGAGGGCGTACCGGACGCGATCGCGGATCGCGCCGAGGACGGCCACGTCACCGGCGACAGCCTCGGCATCCTCGCCCGCGGCATCCACGAGGAGCTGGCGCGCCCAGCCATCGAGCCGAGCCAGGTCCACCTCGGAGGTCGTCCGGAATGGCAGTTGCAGGTCGAGGCTGGCCACGCCAACGTCGATGGCGGCCTGGCGAGCCGCAACGGCCTCCCTGGTCGCAACCGCCGCAACAAGCCTGTCGAGCGAGCTGTCCATCTGGCTGACGAGCAACTTGGGCACGTTGCCTGTCCGGTACCGGTCCCAGGCGGCCGTGATCGAGTCGACCGTGCTTGACGCTCCAGCCCAGTCCCCAGACGGGACGCCCCGGAAGACCTCGGCGGCGGCGGCGGACAGCGTGGTCAGCTCGCCTGGCACCGCCCCCGCGAGAGCGTCGATGGGCACCGCCACGGCAAGCCGGTAGAGCTCATCGAGGGACACGACCTCGGCCTGGAACTCGCCGTAGCCGGGGGCGAAGATCTTGTCCTCGATGGTGCCGTCCATCAGCCGCTCCTGGACGAACACGGCTCCAGCCACGGGACCTCGCGGCCCAGCCACCGTCTGCTCGACGGCCTGGACGGTGACCTCCTCGAACACGAGGTCGGGGATATTTTCGGGACGATAGATGTCCCCCACCCTGGGGTTGGCGGGCATGATCATTCCGGGAGGTCCGTCCCTGCCGGCGAGCCAGGTGCCGTCGTGATTGGCGATGACGCCGTTCTCGTAGTTGTCGACGTTCTCGCCGAAATACCACACGGATCCATCGTCGGCCTGCGCGTAGAAGTCGACCGCGACCTCGAGGAGTCGCCCGTTGGCGTACGCCACGAAGTGGGTGACACGGGTCTCGACCTGGCGGCCATTCCATTCGATCAGCTTCGTCTCGGGCAGCTGGGTGACCTCGAAGCGCAGCCGGTCGCCCGCCTCGGCGCCGAGCTGAATCGTCTGGGTCTGGGTATCCCGCAGGAACAGGGGATTGGTGATCGAGGTAGGGTCGGAGAACCGCGGCTCAGCGAGGTCGACGCGGGCAGCGTCTGAGCCGCTGGCGGCCGGAGATGGGCTCATGGTCGGTGCGCTGGTGGCGGTCGGCGATGTCGTGCCCGCGGGTGACCTGGCGGGCACGGCGCTCTGGCTGCATGCGCCGAACAGGAAGGCCACGCACAGGCCGGCCCCGATGGACGCGCGGATCGAATTGGCAGACATGGCCGTCAACGCACCGGGCGAGCGCGAGCGAGGACGTCCCGCAGGGCAGCCGCGGTCTTCACGGCGGCTGCGAGATCCTCGTCGCGCGCGTTCGAACGGAGCTCCTCGACGAGCGTGTCGATCCGGGTGACATCCACGCTGTCGAGCGTGCGGGCGATGCGATCCCGGATCCATTCGAGGGTCGAGACGTCGCCCTTGATCGCCGGCACGTCGCTGCTCGCGGCGTCGACGAGGACCTGTCGCGCCCAGAGGTCGAAGCGGGCCAGGTCGATCTCGGCAGGCCGCCGATACTGCAACTGGAGGTCCAGGATCGACTGGGCAACGTCCAGGGCGGCATCGCGGGCCTTCCCCGGCTTGCGAATCTTGATCGTCCTGGCGAGGGTATCGAGGGCGCTGCTGGTCGGCCCGACGAGCTGCGGGGGCACGCCGCCGGCCGCCCGATGAGCCTTCCATGCGGCGGCCATCTGGGCCAAGGTCGCGGACGCTGACTTCCAATCCTTGGCAGCGGCCTTGTCGAAGACGCGATACGCGCCGGCGAGCAGGGCCTTCAGCCGACCGGGCAGGGGGGCGTCGATCGCGTCCACGGGCACCCCGAGGGCCATCCCCTAAGAGTCGCCCTGGTGGGCGGTGAAGAACTCCCCGTACCCTGGCCCGAAGAGCTTGTCCGCGAAGGTGCCGTCGTCGTGAAGCTGGCGGACCACCATCACCCTTACCGGCCCGCGCGGTCCGGGCACCGCCCGGGCGAGCTCGGTGACGGTGATCTCCTCGAAGACGAG